>JAZRKT010000102.1:0-5140 GCA_045646465.1 Eubacteriales bacterium
CCTATAAATCATTTATATGGCTTCGCTGAGAGTTTCGCTCGATGGAAAGTTAAGTTTGTAGATTGTATTTTGCGTTTCAATCTCAACTCCATTAGCAGTAACATTGCGGATGTCAACAACATCAGATGTGTAATAAGATACGCCATTTGAACAATTGATGACCGCACTTTTTCCTCTCGCAAGTTTATGTCCCAGACAACCGGTTAATTCCTTTATCTTTTTTGCTTTATCTTTGTTTTTCATCTTACTACTCCTTCCTCAAAACAGAATCGACGGAAGTATACATACCGCTGCGACCATAACGTGAAAGATCACGGTTACGCCGATGGATATGTATGCCTTCTTCGGTATTTCTGCGATAGCACCGTTTTCAATAACAACGTGCTCTTTGATGAAAGACTTTACATTAGTGTAAAGGTTGTAGCAAGCAAGTAAAAAAAGTATAGTATAAAACATATTTGTCCCTCCATTTTTCATTAAATTTACTTAAGTATTGTCTGTTCCGTCTAATTTTCTTTGCATAGGGATGAGTACCTTAAGCAACTCTGCTCTATATTCCAAATCGGTTATCCTGTCAAGATAAATACCGAAAGTGGTAATGTGCAATGATAAATCTTCGGAAAAGATTTCAACGTCACCTTTGAGTCCTTCAGTGCATATAAATTCTGCAACTTCTGAAACTCCTTTGAGTTCTTTGCAAACACTGTTTGCTTCGCCGTAAAGAATATTATATTCCTTTGCCATAGTTGTATCTCCTGTATTTTAAATAATATTTACATATTCGCCTATGATACGAAGAGCCTCATCATAACTGCCGGATGATGTGATACGCTCACGCATCTCTTTAGTTTCCTCTGAAAGATCGTTTTCTCTCAAGGTTCTTGATGCTCTTGCCATAAGATTGAATATGTTTCCGTCCTCGCCGATAAGTTTGCAATCGGGCTTGTTTTTGTTTGTATTACTCATTTATTTTGTCCTTTCATCTATAATTCGTGTAATGATACTGTCTTCTAACAGCTCACTTGTTCTGTAGATGGTATCCGCAAACTTCTGAAGCGAAAAGTCAAAGCATTCGCCCTTATCAAGTAATATACCCGTAAGCCTGGCACCTGTGTCAGCCTTGAATTCATCGAAAAGTTCAAGGAACTCATCCGACACATCGCATTCGCCGTCGGTTATAAACACAATATCTGGCTTGTCAAGCTTTCCTGCTCCCGTAAGTGCAAATACCTCTCTTAAAGGCTTCTCAAAGTCTGTACCGCCGCCAAGAAGTGTTTCGGCACAGTCAAGCACCTTTTTAGGATCGACCTTTTCATCTTTTGGGAAGTAGTCAACTTTTGTTGTACTTGAAAAATGTACCAAAGCAAAGTTTGCATTATTCACACGGCATATTTCGTAAAGCACCATTGCCACAGCCATGCCGTAAGCATTGTTCTCACCGAATGTAGAGCTTGACTCATCAAGGCAAACGATAATATCGCCATTACCTTTGTATTCTGGCTCACGCTTGCGGTACTGCTTCAGACTCTTACTCTGATACTTACGCATAAAAAGCGGTATCAGTTCGGGAGTAGAGAGCATAGCAAGCTCGGAGGTGAGTGCCTTGTTTACGTTGTTACCGTATTCAATGTCGTACTTTTCGCCGTTGCTGTAGGAATATCCTGCAATCCTCTTTGCCTTTAACATCTCTTTGTAGCGACCGAGAAACCTTGCAATATACCGAAGCTTATGTGAATTTGCTGTACGCCGTAGGATTTCCGTATTAACGGGATTCTTTTTCATTTCGGGATCACCGTCGCCCCAGGCAAGAACAGCACTTTGAATATCTTTAGCACGTTCTAAAGCCGCCTCTGTTGAGGTTGCAATAGCTCGTCTTATGTCAGCGCCGTTTCTGCTCATACTGTTTTGTATGAGCCCTGCATACATCTGTGACTGCTCTTTCTTTGAAGCAATACGGTTTGCCGTACTCACAATCTTACGTTCAAGTGTAGGTTTTTGCGATTCGGTTGCGGTTTCGTACTTTGAGAGAAGTTCGGATAGCGTTTCGGATAAATCCCTCGCATCCTGTTCCATTCTGTCAAGTGCATCAACCTTACCTTTACCGCCCGTAGCCTTTTCCATAAGACCGTCAAGATTTGAAAGTAACTGTCCCGTAAATTCTTCTGTAGCACCGATAGCGGGAAGCTCTTTGCCCTCACATACGCTTTTAACTGCCGTATAGTTTTCGTCAGCCATAAGGTCGGTAAGAATACCTTTGTTGAACTCTCTTGATAATGTGGTCATCTGACTTTCATCGGTGTATCGTGGACGAAGCCCATACACAGATTGAAACACATCATTTACAAGACTTCCAAAGGATTTGAGCTTCTTTGAGCCTTGTTCTTCATAAGAAGCAAGTTCTTCGGCATCACCCGACAAATCATCAAAGATTGCCTGTTCTATCCGTGTGGATTTAAGAACACGGTCTGTCTTTGGAGTATCTGCAGTACCCGTAAGTGTTGATAGTCCCGATAGGATTTCTTCAATAGTTTTGAATTGTTCCATATGTACCTCCGAGGAGTGCAAACGGAGAGATTATCTCCGCCTGCACATCCTTTTTTATTTAGAATGGAAGTGTGTCGTCCGAAAATTCGCCATCGCCCATAGGTTCAAACTGACCGAAGCCGGAAGGTCCATTCATATCGGGGAAAGCATTGCCGGTATATGTACCCGTGTTCTGCTGAGCACCGTTGTCATTTCTTACGCTGTCAGCAAAACCAACTTCGTCTGCGTTGACTCTGAACGAGTACATCTTTTGACCATCCTTGTCATAGGAGTAGGTTTCAAGAGAACCAAGCACATAGACCTGCTTACCTTTGGAGAAGTATTTCTCAACAAATTCAGCAGTGCCACGCCATGTTGAAATGGGAATGTAGTCCGCAGTGGGTGCATTCTCTTTTTTGCTCTTGAAGCGTCTGTCAACCGCAAGGGTGAAGTTCGCACGCTTTGCATTCTCGCCAAATATTTCGATTTCCGGATCCTTTGTAAGTCTTCCGATAAAAATAGTTTTATTAAGTCCCATAATATATTCCTTTCATTTATACATTTAATCTTTTTTGTTCGTGTAGAGGTATTGATGTAGCATTGACTGCCTTTGCAGCCTCGACAAGCATTTCCTCAAGCTCGTTTTCAGCGTCGGTTATTGCAGCGTTGTCGGAGTCGCCAAGGTCTGCATTACGAAGGCTTGACAGTTCAAGATAAATCCTGAACAGCTCCTTCTGAAATACAACGTAAGGCTTTATCTTCTCACGCTCATCTACCTGCTGCGATTCAAACTGAGAAAGAGTTTCATCCATAACGGACTTGCTCTCACTTGCCATAGCTAAAATACGCTCGATTTCGGCACCGATGGGGTTTTCGCAAAGGTCACAAAGTACCTTTTCCACAACTGCAATTTCTTCAGGCTTATTCCAGAAATAGTTTTTAAGCACAAGCAAATCCTTTGGAGTTACTTCCGTATTTCCGTTAAGGTATGCCTTTGCTCTGACTATCGGAGTAAAACCGAAGTATTTACGGTCTGAAACGTGAATACCACACCGTCTGAGCTCACAAAGAACATCGTCCATAAGCTCATTGATACTGTCGGGGACAGTGATAGCTTCAACCTCTTTTTGCATAGTCTCAAGCTCGGAAAGGTCGATTGTAGTAATACTACCGCCCACACTCTTTCCTTGCTTACCCGATAACACCTTCAAGCGATTATCCTTTTCCTGCACATATTGAGTAAGTACCTTTAATTCAAATCGGTCATACAAAGGCTTGAGTATCGCCTGTGCAGAGTCGTTGAAGTTAGGTATCTCATTTGATGCAGAGAAGAAAGAGATAACAGGAATAGGTACTGTCTGTCCTTCGTTGGTATACACCTTTTCATTTAAGGCTGTAAGAAGTGAGTTCAGTATTCCGTCGCCCGACTTAAATATTTCATCGAGAAATACTATATGACTGTCTGGTATCTTTCCGTCTGTTATCATCTTGGGTGTACCGCTTTTAAGTGTGCAGATAATGTGCTTTAGCAAATCTGTCTGCTTTGAGAGTTCATAAGCAGATTTCAAGGCATCGGAGCTTTTAGCAGTACAATATATTTCATACTGCTCAGAGAGCTTGCGGTAAAGTTCCGCATAGCTTTCTTCTTTCATAAGCTCATCCTGTGGCATATTGCCGGGAATAAGGCTTGAAAGGTCAAGTCTGCCGAAAATCTGTTCCTCATCCGTCTGCTTTGACATAAGGCGTTCAAACTGCTTTGCACCAAGTATCCTTTTGCGAAAAAGGTTTATTGCGTAGCTTTTAGCCTGTCCCGTGTCGCCGAGTATGAATAGATTCTTTCTTGATAGAAGTGCAACAGCTATGCACTCCACAAGCTCATCACGCTCTGCAACGTCGCTTTTTACCTCGTCAATTATCTGATTCATTTTTGCGTATAACATATTTTTTCTCCTTGCAATTTATTATGCTGCCGTTTCAATAAGCACCGGTTTCAAGTTGTATCTGCCCAATCTTTCCTTATGCTTTTCAAGGTATTTAAGAGCCTCTTTTTCCGATTCAAAGGCTCTTGCATATTCAAAATCGGGAGTTCTGCAAAAAACGATGTTGTATTTTCTGAACGAGCAGAAGTACGAGCCTAACTCGCTGTCGATCTTCAGAGCATAATACCTACCGAGCTTTCGTATTCTCTCACTTCTTGATTCCTTTTTAGGTCTGTACACCTGTCTGTTGTTTTCAAATTCAACATTCAGGCACTTACAGTCACGAAGTGTATCCAAAAGCTTAATAAATTCATCGGTCGTATGTACGGGATACCTTTCCCATTTGTCAATACTGCTGTTGCTGTAGTCAACAATGTTAATGATATTTCCGCACGAGGTATACTCCTCAACAGTTAAGGCACTTTTCATTCCGCATAATATCCAGCGTTCAAATTCTCCTGCATCAAAGCATCTGTTTCTTGTCTTAAAGCACATACCATTGTCTACACTTAACTGTTCATACCGTTTCGCAACTTCCTTGATCTCCTCATCGGAGAACAAAAGCTTTGAACGGCAGGTGTAATTAAGCACGCTCCAGTTTTTTTCAGGTATTTCCTGTCCGAAGAAATTTACTTCCC
>JAZRKT010000103.1:0-4812 GCA_045646465.1 Eubacteriales bacterium
CTGGTTCAGAGATTACGTGTATTTTCCCCTAGGAGGAAGCAGAACGACAACCCTTAAGTGGCTGAGAAATATACTTGTTGTGTGGATGATAACAGGCTTCTGGCACGGAGCAGAGTGGAACTTTGTTTTGTGGGGACTGTACTTCGGACTGCTTCTTATGCTTGAAAAGCTGTTCTTGAGTAAAATCCTTAAAAAGTGCCCGACATTTGTGCAGCATATATATGTACTGTTTACCGTGTTGATAAGCTTTGTGATATTCAGCGTTGAAAGCCTTTCGCAGATTAGTACCTTTGTAGGAGGTCTTTTCGGAGTAGGTACTGCGGCACTTTATACAAAGCCGTTGCTTTATGTGCTTGACAGCTTTGCTGTTTTGCTTGTGCTTTGTATTGTTGCAAGCATACCTGTTCCCAAAAAGCTGTATAAGCGAATTGGTGAAACAAAGGCAGGACAGTGTATTTATACGGTACTTGAACCGCTGACGGTTGGTCTTGTGCTGATAATCTGTACAGCTCTGCTTGTTGACGGCTCCTTCAATCCCTTTTTATATTTCAGATTTTAGGAGGTGCGGTAAATGAAAAAAGTTAAAAATATATTGACCTTTGCCGTATTCTCTCTTATAATTGCATCCCTGTCGGTAGCCTTTGTGCTGATACCCGACGGCAAGGTATCTGTAGCTGAAAGACGTCCGCTCAAATCCTTTGATGAGGTGCTGGAGGCGGAGAATCCCTTTAACGAATTTGAAAGCTATTTTCTTGATCAGTTTCCTCTGCGTGACCGTTTCAGAGAGGTGAAAGCTCATTTCAATACCGGTATTCTTATGAAAAACGATAATAATAAGCTTTATAACCATAACGGAAGCATCATAAAAATGGAGGATAAGCTTGATGAAAAGCAGGTTGATATTACAATTAAGCTCATAAACGATGTTGTCGACCGCTTTTTCAAGGACAAGAAAATCTACTATAGCATAATTCCCGATAAGCATTATTATGCAAGTAAGGAAAATGGCTATCCTGCAATGGATTACGAAAAAATGCTGTCCCTGCTTTCACAAAATGTTAGTGGCGAATATATCGATATTACCCAAACCTTAGACCTTTCACACTACTATACCACCGATTCCCATTGGAGTCAGGAAAAAATCGTGGACACGGCACAAACTCTTGCCACGGCTATGAATAAGGACGTTGTGCTTTCTCCCGACGGCGGCTTTACCGTCAATACCTTAGAGCCTTTTTGCGGAGTGTATTACGGACAGTGGGCAATCAGCGTCACACCCGATAAATTACACTATCTTACAAGCAAAAATACAGAGCATATGACAATGACGGTGATAAACGATAAAGGCTTTCCAGAAAAAGAGCCTGTATATACCCTTGACAGATTTGCAAACGTAGACCCCTATGATGTGTTTACGGCGGGCGCACAGTCCTATATCACCATTGAAAACCCCAATGCATCTGCAGACAGACATCTTGTGCTTTTCCGCGACTCCTTCGGAAGCAGTATAGCTCCCATATTTGCGGAAGGGTACAGTAAGGTTACAATGATAGATCTTCGCTATATGTTCCCCGATGCTATCGGAGCAATGCTCGGAAGACTCGGCGACAATACCGACATACTTTTTCTGTACTCCACAGGACTTGTTAACGGCGGAGGAACCTTACGTACGTTTATGTCTCAGAAATAGCAACCTAAGGTTGAGCTGAATAATCGGCTCAGCCTTTTTTTATATGACGAGCATATCAATGCTCTGTGGTGAAAGTCCACCGAGACGTGGTTACCTACGAACTCAAGAGCAATTTGTAAGTTTCACATCGTGAGGTGTGAGAGGGCGATTAGCTCAAAAGCAAGACAAAAAAAGAGCTGTCTTGAGTAAGACAGCTTCAGTTTGTCGCAAAACCATTATAAAAGTTTAGATCAAGCCTTTTTAAAGGCTTGCAGTTTCCAAAGACAGCGTCTTTGGTTGCCGTCCGCAGACGGCGAGACGGCTTATGCTTCACAAAGCGCAGGAAAGGTGAATTTGCCGTCCTTTAAAGGACGGCAAAGAAGAAAACCCTAGCCGGGGGTTTTCCTGAAATGTGAGATAAAACATACTTTTTCAACAGACTGGAGCTGTCTTGAGTAAGATAGCTAAAAAGTAAATTTAATAAAACTTAATTGTTCTTTGGCTTGCCGTTCCAGCAATAAGTGCAAAGCTTTTCGGAAGGAAGCCCAGTAGCCTCGATCATATCGTCAAGCCTGTGGTAGCGAAGTGTTGTAAAGTGAAGCTGACGGCATATTTCGTCAACCATAGCCTGATACTTTTCGCTTTCGGGATTTGAGTATTCTTCAAGAAGAGCTTCGTCCGCCTCTCTGCCTTCAAGCTGAGCAATAACTCGGCGTGTAATGAGCTCCATTTCCGAGGTGGAACGTGAAAAATTCAGGTACTTGCAGGCATATAAAAGGGGAGGACAGCCAACACGGATGTGAACCTCCTTTGCACCGCTTGCATAAAGAAATTCCGTGGTCTCGCGAAGCTGCGTGCCTCTGACGATTGAGTCGTCGATAAGTAAAAGACGCTTGCCGTTGATAAGGTCGTGAACTGGGATAAGCTTCATTTTGGCTATAAGATTTCTCTTTGCCTGTGTGGGAGGCATAAAGGAACGCGGCCAGGTGGGTGTATACTTGATAAAGGGACGGGTGTAGTGAATACCCGAAGCGTTGGCATAACCAAGAGCATGGGCAATACCCGAATCGGGAATACCTGAAACGCTGTCGGGAATAACATTGTCACGCATGGCAAGAAGCTGACCGCAGCGATATCTCATTTTTTCAACACTCATACCCTCATAGCTTGAACAGGGATAGCCGTAATAAATCCATAAAAACGCACAGATTTTCATTTCGTCGCCGGGGGCAACAAGGGTTTTAACGCCGTCATCAATGTTCATTACAATAATTTCGCCGGGACCTAATTCCTTGTAGTCGCTATATCCTAAATTGAGATAGGCAAAGCTTTCGAAGCATGCGCAGTATCCCTTTTCCTCCTCTGTGTCCTTGTGACCGATAACAACGGGCGTTTTGCCGTATTTGTCACGTGCGGCATAAATTCCAATAGGAGTAAGTATAAGAATACTTATTGAACCGTCTATAATTTCCTGAGCAAAGCGAATGCCGTCAATAAAGTTTTCCTTTTGATTGATAATTGAGGCAACAAGCTCGGTAGGATTAATTTCACCCGAGGTCATCTCAAAGAAATGAGTGTTTGGGGATATGACGTTTTTGAGAATGTAGTCGGCGTTGTTAATTTTGCCGACGGTAGTAATGGCGAAGGTTCCGTGGTGGGAGCGCACAAGAATGGGCTGAGCCTCGTAGTCAGAAATGCAACCGATACCCATTGTGCCTTTCATAGTTGAAAAATCAGAAGAAAACTTTGTTCTGAACGGAGCATTTTCTATGTTGTGTATAGAACGCTCAAAGCCATGCTCAGGATGATAAACTGCAAGACCTGCACGCTTTGTTCCAAGATGTGAATGATAGTCTGTTCCGTAGAATAAATCAAATACACAATCGTCCTTTGTAACTGCTCCAAAAAATCCGCTCATATTAATACCTCATGTTTCGCTGTTGGTGTTGTGAATAACATAGATATTATATAACAATTGTATGTTATTGTCAAGATAAAACAGATGAGTTTTCCATTTTTATCTGCCCTGTACAAATGCCCATTTAATGCCATATTCAACATACTCAACAAGATTTGTCATTATACAAAAAATGAGCCTTGTGAACGGGAGTTCACAAGGCTCATAATGATATTTAGTTTTGCCTAAATTGTTGTAATGGAGTTTTCCAAAAAACAGGTTTACCCCAAAACAAACCAAATTACTTGGAAGCCTTGATAGCAGCCTGAGCAGCAGCAAGTCTTGCAACAGGAACACGGAAGGGTGAGCAAGATACATAGTCAAGACCGATCTTGTGGCAGAATTCAACGGAAACGGGGTCGCCGCCGTGTTCGCCGCAGATACCGCAGTGAATCTTGTCATTTACACCCTTGCCAAGCTTGATGGTCATTTCCATAAGCTTGCCCACACCTGTCTGGTCGAGCTTTGCAAAAGGATCGTTTTCGTAAATCTTCTTGTCGTAGTAAGCACCGAGGAACTTGCCTGCGTCGTCTCTTGAGAAACCGAAGGTCATCTGTGTAAGGTCGTTAGTACCGAAGCAGAAGAAGTCAGCTTCCTTTGCGATTTCGTCAGCAGTGAGACAAGCTCTGGGGATTTCGATCATTGTACCAACCTCGTATTCGAGCTTAGCACCAGCAGCTGCGATTTCAGCGTCAGCAGTAGCAACAACGATGTCCTTAACAAACTTGAGTTCCTTAACTTCGCCAGTAAGAGGAATCATAATTTCAGGCTTAACAGTCCAGTCGGCGTGAGCAGCCTGTACCTTGATAGCAGCTCTGATAACAGCCTTTGTCTGCATTGCAGCGATTTCAGGATATGTTACTGCAAGACGGCAGCCTCTGTGACCCATCATGGGGTTGAATTCGTGGAGTGAAGAAATGATAGCCTTGATTTCTTCAACAGTCTTACCCTGTGCCTTTGCCAACGCTGCGATGTCAGCCTCTTCTGTGGGAACAAATTCGTGGAGAGGCGGGTCGAGGAATCTGATGGTTACGGGGTTACCCTTAAGTGCTTCATAAAGCTTTTCGAAGTCGCCCTGCTGATAAGGAAGAATCTTTTCAAGAGCAGCTTCTCTTTCTTCAACTGTGTCGGAGCAGATCATTTCTCTGAATGCAGCGATTCTGTCAGCTTCAAAGAACATATGCTC
>JAZRKT010000104.1:0-10818 GCA_045646465.1 Eubacteriales bacterium
AACTCTCGCCTTTGGTATGTTCCATCGCCTATATTCGTTTCTCCACCCAACAAATCCTCTTGTGTTTTCTCGAACTTTTTGCTATTCGGTACATAAGTATTCAGATTAAATAAAATATGAGTTTTTTCCAAATCTGATACCGTTACATAAGTAATCAGCATACCGCTTACAAGAAGCAGACACACGCAAATTCCCAAAAGCACCTTTTCAAGAGTTGTTTTCATTCAGTTCCTCCTCAGATATGTCACAGCTGTATTTTTTCGTAATACACGGCAATATGCCTTTCATCAAGCACGCAGTCAACGTGGTAATGCCCGAAAAACCACTTTTCATAGCTGATTATTTCCTTCAGCTCATCAAAAAAGTCAGTAAGAATGTCCGTTTCATAGTCTCGGCACAGCATTTGCTGAACAGAGGACGGCGCACAATGGGTAATTACCGCATCAACCCTGCCATCGCATTTTTCAAGATTTTTTCGTGCATATTGCATTTCTTCGTCCGACGGCAATTCTTCCTTCCACCAGCTTTTGCCCTCAATCCGAAAAGCTCTGTCGTGACTGCTTGCACCGCCGAAGGTGAAAATTTTCTTTTCGTCAATTGTATACACCTCGCCTCGCATAAGGTGGTATATATTTTCGCCGATTTTCCGAGCCTTGCCGCTGCAAAAATCCACAGTCGGAAACTGCTTTAACATATGGAAATTCTCGTGGTTACCGTCAACAAACAATGTGGTGAAATTCTTGCCGTCAAGCCACTTTCGGTAGTACAGCTCTTCGTTTTTTCCGTGCCAAACGCCGCCGAAATCGCCGCATATTATTACAAAGTCGTCACGTGTCAGCATCTTTTGTTCGGGAAAACGCTTACCCGACAGCTTTGAAATATCTATAGGTATGTGTGTGTCGCCTGTTATGTAAATCATATTTTCTCTCTTTCTACTTAACAATTAGCTTTACAACTAAAAACACCACGTTCAATGCACATATTTCTCCCAAAAAGAAGTGAATAAGACACAGCGTTTTGTTCCTTTTTCGCAAGTAAAACACCGTCAGGGCATTGATTGCAAGAAAAAAGGCATTGTTACCTGTTGCCTGCCGCCACAGTTGTAAATCAAAATTCAAGGCTTCATCAACAGGTGACATACCCACGCACCAATTGAGCACAAAAAACATAACTGCCAAAAGCCACAGCACCTCAAGCACCGTCAGCAATACCTTTGCGGTAACAAAAAAAGCTTTATTCATTTCATCACCGCCTCAGTATAACATAGTAGTACACATAAGCAGAATAAGTATCTGCTCAAAAGCAAAGTGTACAAAAAACAGAGCTTTGCTGTAAAAACGAGCCGCAGCGCAAAGAAAAGCATTTACAAGTATCACAAAAAATGCAAGCACCTTTCCGATGTCCAAATAGAAGAAAAAATCATACTTGAATTCCACACCGTCAGAAATAAGTGCAAACACAAAGGAAAGCACACTAAATGCCATTATGCACAGCAAAAACAGCAATGCCGCACTGTGTAATGTCACAACCAAAGCTTTGAACCAACCGGGTTTGTTTTTCATATGTGTACCTCCAATTTGTATCAACCGTTTAACGCTGTTAATATATCATCAATGTTCTCATATATTCTTTCCGCATATCCCGTAGATTGTAATTTTTCTTTAGGTACTTCCGGACCAACATTATAACGGGTTGCAATCGTCTTAATCTCATCATCAGTCAATTCTTTTGCACTTTTCCCTTTATAGTCAACGTTACGCAACACATTCAAATGACACGCCGCCATATATATATTTTGAATAGGGTTGTTAAGTGATTCTATAATTTCTTTCTGTTTATTTGTGTCACTTTCATATCCTAACATCTCCTTTGCTCGTCTAACCTGTATACTTGTATTTCCAAAGGAAGTCTTATCCGGCGAAACGCTCAATTGTTTTTTCCCAAACGGAATACGTTTTTTAACATCATCTGGCAAATCCTTGTAAACACTTCGACCTAAATAAGCCAACTGGTCATTTAACATAGGATCACCTCCAAATTCTACATACATAACGCCCGCAAGAAGTTTTGGTGGAATATCATATTTTTCTGCAGCATCTTTCACTACATCACTGTAGTTTTCAATGAAGTCAATTTTCTTAGGGTGAATGTTTTCATTCGCTTTGCCTTGAATAGAACTTACTGCGTACTCTACTGCGTCCTTCATTGTCCAGTTATACTCTGGAATATCCTTCCACTTTTCTGCATAATGCATAATTTTTGCGTGTTCTTCTGTTACCCCTTTTTCATCTACAATTCTATTTACTTCTTTTTCATTGTTATTTGACTCAGTAACATTAAGAATTTCATTTTTTTCTTTTCCTTTCAGTTTTCCAAGTGAATACAAATCTTGTTTTCCTTCATTTGATTTATCTTTGTTCTTATTTTGAAAGTCGCTAAAAAAATCTTTCTTTTCGGGCATGTTATCATCTATCTTATCCTCCGCCTTTCTGCTCTCAGCCATAAAGCGTATGCCTCTCTTTGCACCTGTAGTGTTGGAAGCCTTATCGGGAGAATCGCTTGCATCGGTATCGTCCTTTACCTTCTGTACTTCACTAAACAAAGCCTTCTCGGGCTTGAGATTAATGTCACCGCGATAAGGCAGTTTTTCCAGTTTTAAAGAGTTTGTAACAGCATCGCGTAACGAGCCGGATTGTCCGTCAGAGCTTATATCAATAGTATAGATAGGCTTATTTACCTCCGGCATATACGCCGCCTTTTTAGCTTTTTGCATTTCCGAAGAATTGCCAACCTCACCTGCCGCGTAGAACAAAGTCAGCCCGTCCTTAAGATAGGGATACCTACTTACATCCAAACCGCTGTTTTTGTTTGTTTCAATGGTTGCCTCAGCTACGGGAATACTTCTTTCTATTGCAGCGTCATCAATGTCGTTAAAAAGATTTTTTGTATCTAAGGGTGATGTCTTTGTACCGAGAGCATCCCTTACTCTTTGCCTCATATCGTCGTACTCAACGCTTTTTGGCAAATTAACAGTGCCTGTAGTGCTTTGCTTGTAAGAATCAGCCTTTTGCTTTTTCTTTTGAATGTCATCATAGCTGTCTATAGCCAATAATTTACTCATATTTCTTCTCCTTCATTATATATCAAAACTCTCATAAAGTCAACATCCCCTCAGGCAGCACCGATTGCTCGGTGCTGCCTTTTGCCGTGAAAAGACCTACATACTGCGCCAATGCTTCAGATTAAAAGCACGTGCCGTGTTTTTGCGAAAATCATCGTGCTGCTTTTCAAGGTCGCGTATCGCCTTTGAATACTGCTTTTTTGCCTCGTCAAGAGTGCTCTTTGCCAATGAGCCGTCGGTGGAATAGCCGTTGCTCTTTAACCATTCGGAAAGATATTCTTCCGTATCTTCTGCCTCCTGCTTTAAATCCTTTATGTTCTTAAGATAGCGGGAATTTGTGTCGAAAAGTCCAAGTATTGCACGGCTCTGTTCAGGTGAATAAAAGGACGGTTTTACCTTTACGCCCATTGCATCATCAAGTTGTGCATCCCATTTGTCAACGACATCCGTGCTGATGCCTGCTTCAAGCCTTTCCTTTCTTCTCTGAGCATTAAGCGCCTTTTCCTTGTTGTAGACGTCAATGTCGCCGCTTTTGATTTTCTTAAGTCTTTCGCTTTTGGGTACTGTTGCGTTGCTCCAGTTGTTACTCATAATTTTCCTCCTGTTTTATACATATTTTACCTTAATTGCCGCCCCGTAAAGCTCAAAGCCTCCGCCGTCGCAGGATATCTGCACACCCAGACGGTAAAGTGCTTTAAAGGGAAGTGCTATTTCAAAATTCACACGCTTGTCGGAAGTAGGCAGAAGCGT
Source organism: Eubacteriales bacterium (assembly GCA_045646465.1). GTDB lineage: Bacteria > Bacillota > Clostridia > Oscillospirales > CAG-382 > UMGS1387. Next base: position 3,872 of record JAZRKT010000104.1, read on the forward strand.
GCAGGTATGGTACTTTTCACCATCACCGTAAAGTGTAAGTGTCAGATTGCTTTGCTTCTGACAGTAAATGCTGCACGTCAACGCAGTTACGTATTTTTGTGAAAAGGGCGTGCCAAGATCCGTGTCCTTGAAGGTGAAAGAGCTTTGTGTGCAAAACGCTTTTTCGTCTTCCTCATCAAGCTTTTTTAAAGTAATACCATCACCTGACAAGGCAAAAAGCCTGCCCTGAGCCTCGAAAATGTCAAGCAAATCTTCAGTCTGCCAGATGTGCCAGATAAGACGTCCCTGAGACTTGTCATAACTTCCCGAATCATAGTAGGAGCATCTTCCGAAGTCCCATACATAGATGTATCCGCCTGCGTATAAATAGTACTTTTCGCTAAAGCTCGCCGCCTTTGCTTCTTTAAGCTGCTGAGTGGGAAGAGACAGCAATCCTTGCTTTGTGCCGACTCTTCCGTTGATGTTTCCCGACACAGGCTTTATGTTCTGCACACCCGATACATCCTCGTGGTCTACCGTAAACACGCCCTCACGGGTTGAAGCAAAAACCGCCCTGTTGTCGCAAAGACAAACGCTTGACGGCATATCACACCCAGCCGTGTCATTTATGTGCTTTATGCTGAAAAATCCTCCGTCGTCCTTGAGCGTATAGCTCATCCTGTAAACCGACCGTGTTGTAAAAATCATAAGATATCCGTACACCTTGAGAAAAGCGATAACATCGTCACAGCCGTCGCCTATAGTTTCAACCTCGTCCATAGGAAAATACAGCGGGTCAAGCAATTTACTTTTGCAGTACTCTCCCTTTCTGTCAGGGTTGCCCGAGGCAAAAATCCTCGTTCCGCCTATGTCGTTTCCACCGTAGCTGATACATTTTGTACATCCCGAAAACAGGTTGCTGTACTCGACTTCACCGCTGTCAGTTTTAAAGTAGTACTCCACGGTAAGGGGTTGCGTATTTCCAAACTCACTGTCCTTGAGTGATTTTTCGCTAAAAGTGTACTTTGACTGGCTTACCACCTCGCCTTCCCTCTTTACAACAATGCCTTTTGATGTGTCGCATGGTATGGGAAAAGGATAGGTTTTGCCGTCCCTGTGTTCAAAGGTCACGGTAATTCTCGGTGCAATAAGGTTGAAAATTGCACCGTCCTCCGCCTTCTCCTTAGTAACAATGCCCGTTGGCGAAACACTAAACATATGAGGAGCATAGGGCAAAAGCTCGGTGCAGTTAAAATCCTTATCCACGGCAAAAACTCTTGAGTTGCAATAGATGTACAGCTTTGAAGAAAACTGACACATCATACTACCGCAGTCGTCAATGCCTGTGTAGAGCAATGTAACTTCACCGCTGTCGGCATCAAAGCGGAAAAGAGATGTGCCGAAGTGCATAATTATGCTTCCCATATAAGCTCTTTCACACCTTGTGTGATATGTGCCTGCATCCTCAGGCAAGGACGCCGCCGTCACAAAAGATGGTCTGCTTTTAACACATCCCGTCTCGGAAATAGTGTTGAAGCCGTCTTCGCACCGCCTTTCGACGTTCTCCATTCTGCTGTCAAAGCATATGCCCATATCAGGCACATCAAGTACGAAAAGCTTGTCTGTATCACGCCTAGGAACAATGTTGGTAGGAATGTATCCCATTAAAGCTCACCTCTTTTTCCGGTGGCTGCGTAAAAGCTGTTGCGTGCCGAAGCGTCCTTTTTTATTTCAAAAAGACCCTCGCATAAATCCTTGTACTTGTACAGAAGCCTTGTGTAAAGTGAAGCCTCATTTTCGGTGCAAAGCCTGCTTGCGGCAAGGCATACCAAAGCTTCAAAGGCGCACTTGTCTGTTTCAAACTCAAGGTCGTCGCTGGTGTTATCGTCAATAACGGGTACATCCGAAAAGTGTGAGGTATTTACCGACAGCTCGCACATTGCCGAATAAACAGCGCTTGCAATGCCCTTGTCGGCTTGATTCTTTCTTGTGCCCGAGGCAATAACGCCGTCATCGCCGTACACGCCAAGGGCAAGATATATGCGCTTTTTAAGATAGCCGAGGCTGAATTTTGTTTTTTCCATAATATTTCTCCTTCTTTGAATATTTAAAAAGCCGTCCGCCTCAGGCGGACGGCAGCGGGGTACGCCCCGCAGCGAATGTCGTAGGCAACCGCAGATAATAGTATATTGTCGGTGCTCGTAAAGGCCATTTTGACCGCCATAAACGCAAGCGGTCAAAACTGTTTTTGTTCGTTCTGTGCACAGAATTGGCGTCTTGCAACCGTAGGGACGACCTTAGTCGTCCGCCTGTTAGCAGTATGTGCCGCCTGTAATCCTTTGGTCGTCCCTACAGATATAATGAAGAATTTCGTAGAAATTCCACCATATCTATTATCTATTATCTATTATCTATTATCTCTTATCTAACATCACAACGTGATATAGTACATCGCGTAGCATTCCGCCTCTTCCTTTGCAAAAACACCAAAGGTACCGCAAAGCTCAACACTTTCGCCTGCCTCCAGCGGAAAGGCGTTTTCGGTGCTGTCGCTTGTTTTTGCAAGGATGTAAAGTGCCTTGTTACCAGCCTTTAAAATACAGCCCAGTCCCTTTGTGTCAATAAAGGAAATTTCACCGATGGTAAGAGATATTTTCTCGGTTTTGTCGGGAATTCTGCAATTGTGTGTCATTGTCTTCACTCCTTAGGCGGGATTTGAGAAAATGATAGGTCTTGCATCGCCAAAGCCGAAGGCAAAGTCCACGTAACCGATGTAATCTGTTACAAGAGGATTGTCGCAGGGTGAAACAAGCACGGTAGGCTTTGTGATGTAAACAAGCTTAAGCACCTCGGAAAGCATAAGTGAGTCGGCAACCGCCCACTGCTTGCCTGTGAAGCCTGCGTTTCCGCCTCCCACAACAAGATACTTCATACCGTAAACAGGGTTTGCACCGTTGTAGGCTTCACCACCGTCGGGATTCTTTTCGGGGATAAGTCTGGAGTTGGGACCGCAAATTTCCTTAGCCTTCGCTTCAAGCTCGGGACTTACAAGAAGAAGATCCATATTGCAGGCAAAGGGAAGACCGTCGGGTGTAACAAATCTTGAAGCTATAGTCTGCGCCTTGGTAATGGCAGCAACAGAAAGGTTTTCGCTTATAAGATTTGAAAATGTGCCGCAGCCGTCCTCGCAGCTAATGGGATGCTCCTTGCTTGCCCAGGGCTTGCCGTCAGAGCCGATATTGGTAAATGCAGAGCCAAAAAGTCTGTAAAACTCGTTAAGCACAGTCATATATGCAGAGTCAGCAAGACGTGCGCCGATTTTCTTAGACTCTCCGCTGTAGTCAAGCTTTGCCTTCTTGTAGGAGCTTGTCACCTTAAGAGCGTGCTCCTTGGGTGTGATTGTTGTGATAAAGGTGCGCTTAGAGTCTGCGCTTGCAACGCTTGTGCCGTCGTAAAGGGGCATTTCGCCGTAACCGCCTACACCTTCAATACGGAAATCAACCTCGTCCTGACTCACAACATCACATACCTGTGAAATTACGTCAAGACGCTTTGCGTATCTTAAATCGAAACGCTTTTTAATAAGGGGATAAAGGTCATTGTGCCAAGTATAAATATCGTTCATTGTAGTCTTTCCTTTCTGTATCAGTCAAAAAATTTGCCGTCAAGACGTGCTTCAAGTGTAAAGGTCTTTTCATCAAAGGCGCATGCTGTCATAGCCGCTGTGCCCTCTGCTGCAGAAAAACCGGTACCCTTTTCGTCAACAGAACCAACAAAACCTGCCATAGGGCAGAAGGCGTACCTGTCGCCCTTGCAGATTTTTCCGCCCACTTCAAGAGTAAAGTCAACTCTTGTACCGCTTACCGCTACCGACACAATCTTTCTCTTTGTGCCTACGCCGTCGGTATTTATGCTTCCTTCACCCTTTTGTGTCATAATGAGATAGCCGCGTGTTTTGGCATCAGCCTTTGTGGTTTCGGTAATAAGGGAAGAAGTATCGCCGTCCTCGGTTGCTTCAAAAATTGGCGAGGGCATTCTGTAAAATGCGTCCTTTGTGATGTCAACTCTGATTTTTTCGCCGTCGGCTCTCTCATTGAGTATGTCCCTTTTGCCAGTGTGGTCTTCTGCGGCAACACCTAAAAGAGTGCCTGCGCCGTCCTTGTTTACATAGCCATTTGCGTCAAGATATACCGCCTGACCCGCCTTGATGACAGAGTTTTTTTCGGTATAAAAATCCTTGATTACGGGAATGCCTGCTCCCGTAAGATTAAATGAATAGTTCATAATTTTCTCCTTTTTAAAGCATTTTTAGTTGGTTATGCGGGGAACACTTTTGGGAATGGAGGACAGCAGCTCTGCATACTCTCTGTATGACAGCCCCGCACTTTTTGCTATCTCCATTTGCTGTTTTGTCAAGCCGTCCGATACGGGGGACGTGCCCGAATGTGAGGAAAATGCCGTTGAAGCAAGCTGTACATCGCCGTAGGCTCTTGCATATGCTTCTTCATTTTCCCTGCCGTAAGTAGCAGCCGAGGTAGGTGAAAACTCCGAAAGAAATGCACAGTAATCGTCATAAATTTCCTCAAGAGAAGAGCTCTTGCCTCTTGCAAATCTTTCAAACCTTCCGCCGTCAAAAAGAAGGTTCATATCGGCATCGGGGTACTTTTCTTTAAGGGACATAATGTCGGAAAAGGTCATTGACACCTGCTGCGTAGATGTCTTTTTCTCCTTCACGTCACTTTCAGATACCTCTGTGCCTTCACCGCCCTTTTGGGCGTCATCCCGTGCCTGTGAAAGATTTTCCTGCTCACAAGCATCTTCTTTTCCTTCTTCCTGCTCATTTTCCTGCATTTCCGAAGGGCTGTCAATGCCGCAAGCACCCTGCCCTCCGTCAGCTTCTTTGCTTACACCGCCGTCGATTTTCTGAAGCTTGCTTACCAGAAGACGGGCAATTTCGCTGTAGGACTCACCCTCCACAACACCCTCGTCCGCCATTTTGCGAAGTAGCTGTCTGACAGGTAAAAGCGACTGATTAACCTTTCTTTCACGCTTGATACGCTCGTTTATAAGCTTTTCAACCTCGCTTTGGGTAAAGGTTTTTTCAACTGCCGTCCCATCGTTTTTTTCATTGGAATTTTCGGCGTTTTTCTCTATATCAACCAAAGAGGAAGCCTCCTTAGTGTAAGGCTGTGTAATGTTCTGTGTCATAAAATCATATCCTTTCTTCAATTTCAGTTTTGTCCTGAGGCTGTAAGCCGTACCTTTCATCAAGATACTTGCACATCTGCTCAGCTTCTGGAATGTCAATTGCTCTTAAATAAGCCTTGACAAATTCGTAGTTGCCCTCGTCAATCTTTGCGCTCATAAGACTTGAAAGTGCCGACACGGTAAATGCCTTGGAGTTGCTTACGGCATTGCCCACGTGAATACATACATCAAGGGACGGAATGTATCTTGTCTGCCTTGTCTTTCTCACAAAGCCGCCGAAGGAATATACAAAGTCCTCGCTTCCTTCAAATCCGCACTTTATAATTCTGCCGTCGTTGTAGTTTTCAAGTGCCGTCATATCAATAAGGGTAAACAGCCTTTTAAAGCCTTGAGTTCTGTCGGCGTTTTTGAGGCTCTTTCTGCTTTCGCTGCGCTCATTGAGAAGGGCAATTCCCGTTGCCGTGGTAACGTTGGAAGGCTCCTTGCCCTGACTTACCTCAAAGTTGCCCGTGGTGCTTTCAATAAAGCTCTGCCACATTTCGGCGTTGGAGTAAAGTCCGTTCTGGGCTGCTGCCATATTGCCCAGCCTTGAAACCTTGCCCGTCATACCCGGGCGTAATTTCCAAACCGTACCGGGCGAATTGTCAAGCTCCTCGCCCTCGCATAAAGCGTTTTCCTCGGCTAAGATTATGTCGTTTGAGCTGAAGGCACTGTTAAGCTGTGCAAAGGCAAGCTCGCGGTCCTTGGCATCGATAAGAGGAATAATCTGTTCAAGCTCGCTTTTGCCCCAGATGCTGTTTTCGCTTGGAATTTTGGAGTAGATAACAAAGGGATAGTTTGTGCAAGAGGTGTTCGCCCAATATTTGGGAATGTATCTTACCTCCTTGCCGTTGATAAGCACCGAGAGTGCAATATCTCCTGCCTTCCAGCTGTAAAAGCAACTGCGGCTTATGCCGTCCTGCTTTCTTGTAATACGGCATTGACCGTCCTTTGGCTGTCTGAACCACCACTCGGTGACGGTAACGGTGTCATCCTCTGCATCAAAGGTATCGGAATTTAACGTGCCTGCATCCGAAAACACGCTTTTTTCGCTGAGAAAATCGTCAAAGTTGGCATCAAGACAGGCAATGTCTTCATCAAATACTCTCTTTGCCTTTTCCCTGTGCATAGGATAAACGTAGGCAACATACTCACAGCCGTCAACGTCGCTTGCGGTTGGGTCTGTATAAATTCTTGTGACGTCCGCACGCTCCACAACAACGTCGCCCTCGTCTGTGCCGAAGCGAGCCGAAGCATCCCAGCACACCTTATAGGCGGCAGAGCCGTAGATGTTGAGACTTCTTTCGTTTCGGCTGTTTTTGTATTCAAAGTCGTTGTTATCAACTATGAATTTTACAATGCTCTCACGTTGCTTTGCTTTATTAACATCCGTTTTGTCACGGGGATTGAATTCAAAGGACGGAGGAGCCGGCTGAATCTGTGTTTCAACGTGAATGTATCCGTCGGTGCTCTGAGACGCTGTCCAGGGCAGATTTGCCTTCTTTGAAAACTCAAGACCCGTCTGCCTTATGTCGTGGTCACCGTCGTAGTAACGCCTCATTTTGTCCCAGTAGCCCTTTATGCGTTCCTTGCTTTTTGAAGCATAATCAAATAGGAAGGCTGCCGTTTCCTCACGTTCAAGGCTTGTTGAATAACAGTACAGCCTGTCTCGTTTTAATGTTTTACCGTAATTTTTGCTTTTCATTTTTATTTTCCTTTCC
>JAZRKT010000105.1:0-28913 GCA_045646465.1 Eubacteriales bacterium
AAGACTGAGAGGCGAAAAGAAATTCAAAAGCCTTTCAGAGCTTACCCAAAATATTGCACTTAACGTACAACAAACAAAAGATTACTTTAAGGAAATGAAAAATGAAAAATAAATTTTTGATATCGCTTTTTGCACTTGCAACGGCTTTGTTGCTTGCGTGCGTCTGCTTTTGCGCACCTGTGCTTAGTCCCATGCCTGAAAAGACCTTTGAAGATAAGAGTCTTGCGGAATATGCTTCACTTGTTGATGTACCTGATATTGAAGGCAAATATGGCTATGCCATTAACCTTGATACAGGTACTGTGGTGTATGCAAAAAATGCACATACAAAGGCGGCTCCCGCAAATACAGTAAAGCTTATGACGGCAATTACGGCTTATGAGAATATTCCTGACCTTGATGTTGTGATAACTGCAACGCAAAGTGCTGTATCAAATGCACAGGGCTCCAATATGGCAATTAAGGCAGGGGAGAGCTTTAAGGCATCTGAACTGTTCTACGGACTTCTGGTAAGGGGAGCAAACGATGCGGCACTTGTTCTTGCTGAGTATGTATCGGGCTCGGAGCAGGAATTTGTATCACTAATGAATAAGAAAGCCAAGCAAATAGGTGCAAATGACACAAACTTTGAAAATGTTACCGGCTTTCATACCGCAAATTCCTATACTACGGCACGTGATATGGGCATTATTGCTCAATATATGTACTATATCCCAGAACTTTTTGATATGTCCAATACTATAAGATATGTGGTAAAGCCCACAGACATTACCAATCATCAAAGAACGCTTATAAACCGTAATATGCTGCTGTCAAAGGTGATTTCATCAGATTATTACTATCCGTTGGCAAAGGGAATGAGCCTTGGCAGTACACCCGAAGGCGGTCATTGTATAGTATCGTCGGTAACAGGCAGAAACGGACTTACATACCTTTGCGTCGTTCTTAATTCAAGGGAAGAAAACGATATAAACTATGCCTGCCGCGATATAATAAAGCTTTTTGATTTTTGCCTTGAGGAGTTCTCTATTATGAGTGTTGCCTCCGTAAAGAACGTGGTGTGCGAAATTCCCGTTAAAAATGCGGTGGATGTAGACCATATAGCACTTTTTCCCGAAAAGGATATACAGGTGCTGCTTCCCAACGATATGGATTTTACTCGCGACCTTGTAAGCGAAAAAAGACTGTTTGCCGAGACAGCATATTCGCCTGTCAATAAGGGAGATGCTTTCGGCGAAATTGTGGTAAGATATAAAGACGAAGCGGCAATCGGTACGGTTAACCTTGTATCAAACGTAGCGGTGGACAGAAGTAACGTGCTTTACTTTTTCAGCAGAATTGAAAATGTGGTAACGGGTACGTGGTTCAGGGTTTTTGCCATTACTGCACTTTTACTTTTTGCGGTATACTTCGGTATGTCTGTTTATTTAAGATATTTTAAACGTAACAGATATACAGGAAACAGACGGAAAAGAAGATAAAAATTATTAGAAAAAGAGCTGATGATATGCTTGAAAAGATAAATAAACCAAACGATGTTCACCTTGTTGAGGAAAATGAGCTCTATGCTCTTTGCGATGATATACGCCGTGAAATAATTGACACCGTTTCCAAAAACGGCGGACACCTTGCGTCAAATCTCGGGCTCGTTGAAACCACCGTTGCATTGCATAGGGTGCTGACACTTCCTGATGATAAAATCATATTTGACGTGGGACATCAGTGCTATACCCATAAGCTGCTTACGGGACGTAAAGAACAGTTTTCAACCTTGAGAAAAAATAACGGAATATCAGGCTTTACATCCCGCTTTGAAAGCGATTGCGATACGCTGACGGCAGGCCATAGCGGTACAAGTGTTTCGTCGGGACTTGGTATTGCAAAAGCCAATAAACAGCAGGGAAAGGACAGCTTTGTCGTATCGGTTGTAGGTGACGGTTCCTTTACCAACGGTATGATTTACGAGGCACTCAATAATTGCTGTGATAAAAACGTAAACTTTATAATAGTGCTCAATGACAATGAAATGTCAATTTCTCCAAACGTGGGAAATATGGCAAACCATTTTTCAAAGATACGTACCAGTAAATCCTACTTCAGCTTCAAGAAAAAACTGAAAAAGGCTCTTATAAAAATACCTTATCTCGGTTCAGGACTAATACGTTTTTCTGGCGGTATTAAGAATTTTCTCAAACGTGTGCTTATACCCGGTGACGGATTTTTCTCCTCAATGGGAATACGCTTTCTTGGTCCCGTTGACGGACACGATATCGATAAGCTTTGCGATGTTTTCAATGAGGCTAAAAATTATCACGAGTGCTGTATTGTCCTTGTAAAAACCAAAAAAGGCAAAGGCTATGCCCCTGCCGAGGAGCACCCTGAAAACTATCATTCCGTTGGAAAGCTTGCAGGTGATGCAAAAGCCGATGTTCAAAAGAAAATGACGTTTTCCGATGCTTTCGGTAACTGTATGATTGAAAAAGCAAGGTCTGATTCAAAGCTTTGCGTTCTGACGGCGGCAATGTGCGAGGGTACGGGACTACTTGAATACAGTAAAGCCTTTCCCGACAGATTTTTTGATGTGGGCATTGCCGAGGAGCACCAGATTACCTTTGCATCTGGACTTGCGGTAGGAGGTATGAAGCCTGTGTGCGCTGTGTATTCAACCTTTGCACAAAGAGTCTATGACCAGGTGATGCACGATGTTTCAATTCAGAAACTTGGTCTTACTCTTGCACTTGACAGAGCAGGCTTTGTTCCCGATGACGGAATTACCCATCAGGGACTTTATGACGTGGCGTTGTTTTCGTCTGTTCCGGGTGTGAATATATATTCTGCGGAAACTTATGATGAAATGTCGGAAATTCTTTCGGAATGTGTTGACAGCGGTGCGCTTAATATCGTAAGATATCCTAAAGGAAGAGAGAGCACCTATGACAGAAGTGGCTTCGTATGTGATGAAGGTAAAACGTTAAGCGTGTGCGGACATGATAACTCGCCTGTGGTGATTGTTACATACGGCAGAGTTACATTAAACGCATATGAAGCATCGCTACTCTTAAAGGACAAGCTTGATGTGAAAATTGTAAAGCTTGTCAGATGCTATCCCTTTGATGAACGGCAGATACTGTCACACACAAAAAATGCAAAGCTTGTATATCTGCTTGAAGAAGGCATAAAAAGCGGTGGAATTGCCGAGAAAATTGCGGCAAGCCTTTGCGGAAAAATAAATGGTAAGGTCGTAATAAATGCGGTTGACGGCACTCACGCCTTCCACGCTTCTGTTAATGAGCTTTATGAGCATTTCGGAATGTCAAAAGAATCAATAGCTAAACATATTGAAGAAAATATATAAATCAGGGCTCTGTTAAGTGAAATTGAAAGAATACATAATGATTTTATAAAAATGCTCCGTTTTTCGCTGAATTTATTTTAGATGTTCGACTTCGATTGGTCTAGGGTCCAGATAAACGACTTGTGGTCGGCACTTGGTATGATTATCAGCCAATACATAAGAATACGGCAAAATATATCAAGGTCATTAAAGAGTTTTTTCCGATATGAAATGTTGGCAAAAAACACACAATCGGTATATAATAATTTATGGTACAGATACTTTATAAAAGGAGGCACGGACTATGAAAATATGCGTATACGGAGCTGCAAGCAATGAAATTGATAAAGAATATCTTGACTCGGTGGAAGCCTTGGGCGAAAAAATAGCACTGCGCAAACATTCACTCGTTTTCGGCGGTGGTGCAAACGGTTGTATGGGAGCCTGTGCAAGGGGAGTGCATAAACACGGCGGTGAAATAATCGGAATAGCACCAAGCTTTTTCAATGTTGACGGTGTGCTCTTTGAGCATTGCACAAAGCTTATAAGAACAGAAACAATGAGAGAAAGAAAACAGCTTTTAGAGGAATATTCCGATGCATTTGTAATTACACCGGGCGGAGTTGGAACAATGGATGAGTTTTTTGAAATCATCACCCTAAAACAGCTAGCAAGACATAAGAAAGCCGTGGTGTTCTATAACGTAAACGGCTATTATGACGACCTTTGCCGCTTTCTTGAAAAAATGGTAGCGGAAAAATTTGCAGGGGAGAAGATGAATGAGCTTTATCGTGTTTTCTCTTGTGCCGACTGTCTTATTGACTATCTTGAACACTATACCCAAGGGGATGTTGATGTTTCTGGACTGAGAAATATAAACTAATGAGAATACTGTACTTGTGACGGCTAAATGCCGTCACTTCCTTTTTTTGCAAGGTTGACAAATAAAGTGCTTTGTGGTATGATGAAAGTATGATAGGAGTGGTAATATGAGAAAAATAGTTGCATTATTTGCATTATTTATAGTATTAACATTCTCGGCTATTGCATTTGAGGCTGAGGGCGACACTATGCTTGCTGAAGAAATGCCTGAATATAACGGTTACATAGTCTCCGTCAAAAACGGATTTGCAGACGGTACGCTGTCTGGTGAGGTAGCGCTGTTTTCGGAGGGAGAGCTTTTTTCTGAGCTTTCCGATGAAGAGTTTGTTGAATTTCTTGATGAAAATGTCGCTGGCACATCAACCATAATTGAGGAAATCGGTATGATGAAGGTGGACGATGAGGAAACCTTGCAGATGCTTAAAGATTCGGGACTTGTAGTAAGCTATGAGCCTGATTATGTAATGCACCTTATGGGCTATGATTATGAAAATGAGCCTGCATTTTCTTATCAGTGGGGACATAAAGCGATTAAGTCTTATTATCCGTGGCAGGCAGGTATTTTCGGCAGAGGTGTAAGGGTTGCGGTTATTGATTCGGGCGTATATCCTCACAGAGACCTTGCGGGACATATTGAAAAGGGACGTAATTATGTTTATGGAATGGACAGCAACGATACAACCGATAACCATGGTCACGGCACTTTTGTTGCAGGCATAATAGCGGCACAGTGTAACGGATACGATACCCTTGGACTTGCCCACGGAGCAACAATTGTACCATTTAAGGTTACAGACACCGGTTCTATTTATATGTCAACAGCAATACTTGCTATGTATGATGCTGTTAAAGAATTTGACTGTGATGTTATAAATATGAGTCTTGGCGCGGAAAAAACGTCAACTGAGCTTGAAAGAGCTGTCAACTATGTTGTACGTGATTCGGGAGCAATTCTTGTTGCGGCAGCAGGAAACGGAAACAGCAGTGCTTATTCCTATCCAGCATCCTATGATTGCGTAATAAGCGTTGCAAATGCCGAGAAAACCGCAGATGGCTATAAAATTAGATACTCCTCACAGCGCAATGATATGGTGGATGTTGCGGCACCGGGTACTGATGTTTATTCTCTTGAAAACTCATCAAGCGGATATAAATTCTGGACAGGCACTTCCTTTGCTTGCCCTTATGTGTCGGCTGCAGCAGCTCTTGCGAAGAGCGTGATACCTTCAATAAATCAGGAGCAGTTTAATAAGTTTCTTGAACGGTCAAGCGACACGTCATACATAACAGAGTCGCAGGATGCTAACTATTGGGGACACGGACTGCTTGATGTCGAGAAGTTTATAAAGCTTGTTCTATATGAACACAATTACGGAGAAACTCAGACTGACTTTTATGTTTCTCCTCCCGAAACAGAGGACAGTACAGGCAATACTTCTGTTTATATTACAAGTGTGCCTGTTCATACCGTTCCTCTTACAAAGGCTATGTTTGTTGCATATAATTATCTTACAAACAGCAGCGGTGCAACAAGACTTAATAGAATCAAGATTATACCTGTACAGCTCACCCCTTACGGGTCAAAGGAAATATCACTTACTAACCTTGGATTTGCAGGGGAAGTAAAATACTCGCTAATATCTGAAAATCTTAGTCCTCTTATACATCCTGTAAGAAGCTTTACCCAAGATAATTCAAATAATGCTTAGAATTGTACCGCAGAAATAAAACTCTGCGGTACATTTATACTTTTTTTGCATAAAAACCCTTGATTGTACACACTCTTTGTGATATACTGTAACAGTATAATTATAAGTGGCAGTGTGCCCAAAAACAGGAGATGTAAAAAATGGAATTCAAGTTTTCTGATAAAGTAGAACCCTTAAAGCCTTCGGCTATCCGTGAGATTTTCAAATCTCTTACAAACCCTAATGTTATTTCATTTGCGGCAGGTAATCCTTCGCCTCTTTCTTTCCCCGTTGATAAGCTTCAGATTCTTGCTAACAAAATATTTGAGGAAAACCCCGCAGCATCCCTTCAGTATGGTATTACTGAAGGCTATATGCCTTTGCGCAAGCAGGTTGAAGAAAGACTTCACTCGAAGTTTGCTACAGGCAAAGACTTTGACGATACAATTATTACCTCAGGCGGCCAGCAGGGGATAGACCTCGTTGCAAAGGTGCTTTGCAATGAAGGTGATACCGTTGTTTGTGAAACTCCCAGCTTTATAGGAGCACTCAACGCTTTCCGCAGCCACGGTGCTGTTCTCAAAGGACTTGACGTGGGAGATGACGGAATTAACCCCGATGAGCTCGAGGCAATTCTTAAGACAGATAAAAAAGTAAAGCTTATTTACCTTATTCCCACATTCCAAAATCCTGCTGGTATCACAATGAGCCTTGAAAAGAGAAAGGCGGTACTTGCAATTGCAAAGAAGTACGGTGTACCGATTCTTGAAGATAATCCTTATGGAGAGTTGAGATTTTCAGGGGAAAACGTTCCTACCATAAAGAGTATGGACGAAGAAGGTATTGTTGTGTACAGCGGCTCCTTCTCAAAGGTGCTTAGTGCAGGTATGAGAATAGGTTTTCTCTGCGGACATAATGAGCTTATCGGCAAGGTTGCCGTTGTAAAGCAGACAAATGACGTACATACCAATCAGTTTTTCCAGATGCTTTGCTCAAAGTTTATTGAAACCTACGGACTTGATGATCATATCAAGGGTATATGTGACCTTTACCGCGATAACTGTAAGACAATGATTGCTGAAATGGAAAAGAACTTCCCCGAAAAAGTTAAGTTTACTCGTCCCGACGGCGGTCTTTTCCTGTGGTGCACAATGCCCGAAGGAACGGATATGAAAAAGCTTGTAGCTGATTTTGTGGCAAATGATATAGCTGTAGTTCCCGGTTCAACCTTTATGCCTGACCTTAATCAGGTATCGTACTCGTTCCGTATGAATTACTCAATGCCCACCAAGGAGCAGATTGTAAAGGGCATCGGAATAATGGGCGATGTGCTTAAAAACTATTGATTGTGAGGATTTATAAATAATGAATGAACAGAATAATAATTTACCTGTAAACGTACAGCAGCCAAAGAAAAGAATTTTCTCGGGAGTACAGCCAAGCGGTGTTCTTACTCTTGGAAACTATCTCGGAGCGATAAAGAATTGGGTAACACTTCAGGATGACTACGAATGTCTTTACTGCGTTGTTGACCTCCACGCGATTACCGTAAGACAGGTGCCTGCAGACCTAAGACGTCATACACAGGAGGCACTTGCACTTTATATCGCCTGCGGAATTGACCCTGAAAAGAGCTGTGTTTTTGTGCAGAGCCATGTTCCTGCACATGCAGAGCTTTCTTGGGTGCTGGGCTGTAATACAATGTTTGGCGAGCTGTCAAGAATGACACAGTTCAAGGATAAATCCCAGAAACACGCAGATAATGTAAATGCAGGACTTTTCACATATCCCGTTCTTATGGCGGCAGATATTTTGCTGTATCAGACGGATATGGTACCTGTTGGTGTTGACCAGAAGCAACACGTTGAGCTTGCACGTGATATAGCAGGACGCTTTAACGGCGTGTACAGTGATACTTTTGTTGTGCCTGAGCCTTTCTTTGTTAAGACGGGAATGAAGATTTATTCTCTTACCGACCCCACAAAGAAAATGAGTAAATCCGATCCCAATCCCAAGTCTTATGTATCAATTATCGAAACTCGTGATGAAACAATCAAGAAAATCAAAGGTGCTGTTACCGACTCCGATACCTGTGTAAAATATGCAGAAGGGAAGGACGGTATAAATAACCTTATGTCTATTTATTCCTCCTTTACGGGAAAGAATTATGACGAAATAGAAAAGGAATTTGACGGCAAGGGCTACGGAGATTTCAAGGCTGCTGTAGGCGAGGTATGCGCAGACGGACTTGAGACAGTAAGACAGGAGTATGCGCGCCTTGTAAAGGATAAAGCATACCTTGAGGATGTAATGAAAAAGGGTGCAGAAACTGCGTCCTATCTTGCAAGAAAGACACTTTCCAAGGTGTATAGAAAAGTCGGCTTCTATTCTGTAAAGTAAAACCGAAAGGATAAAAAAATGAACAATATATTTGTTGATACCTTTAATTTCGCACAGACTCCGTTGTATTTGTTTGTGGCGGCTCTGTGTGCGTTCTGTATCTCAGTTGCGCTGACACCTGTCATAAGAGTGCTTGCTTTTAAGCTTGGCATTACTGACATACCCAAGGACTCCAGAAGAATGCATAAGAAAGAAATGCCTCTTATGGGCGGACTTGCAATGTTCTTTGCGTTTCTTATATCAACTCTGATATTCTGTAATCTTGATACCAAGACTGTTGGAATGTTGCTTGGTGCAACACTTATAGTTGTAACGGGAATAATTGACGATAAGTACGAAATGCGTGCAATAATCAAGCTTCTTTTGCAGATTGCGGCGGCGGTTATTGCGGTGCTTTCGGGTATTGAAATGGATTATATCAACCTGTTCGGTTATATAATTGAATTTGGTGCCTGGTCGGGCCTTGTAACTGTTATATGGATAGTAGCCCTCACAAATGCAATTAACCTCATTGACGGGCTAGATGGACTTTCCTGCGGTATTTCAACTATTTCGTCATTTACATTGCTTATATCTCTTATTCACACCGATACTCCATTTGCAGTTATCGTTATGATAGGCATACTTGCAGGCAGCTGTCTAGGATTTTTGCCCTTCAACTTTAATCCTGCAAAAATCTTTATGGGCGACACAGGCGCACTTTTCTTAGGCTATACATTAAGCGTACTGTCAATTATGGGCTACTTCAAGCTAAATGCCATTGTGACCTTCTGGGTGCCTTTTCTTGTGTTTGCACTTCCTCTTATTGATACCACCTTTGCTTTTGCAAGACGTATTCTTACAGGCAGAAGTCCTTTTTCTGCCGACAGAGGACACCTGCACCACAGACTTATTGACAGAGGCTATGACCAGAAGCACGCCGTGCTTATACTTTATGCCGTAAGCGGAATTTCGGGCATATCGGCGGTTCTTATGTCAATCGGTAAATTTGTAGGCGGCGTTATAATGCTGTGCGTTGCACTTGCGGTGCTGCTGCTTAACCTTGCTTTTGCCACTGAAAATGATAGTGAAAGCGATAAACCTACTGAAGAAGAAGCTACAACAAAAGAATAATTTTTAACGGAGGTCAGCATGAAAAATCACCGTGACCTTGAGGGTCTTGGGGCGAATATTTTGATTGCCGCCTTAATACTTCTGATGATTATAGCAGCTCTTAATAAAATGGGGCTGTATAACCTGCCACCTTTAATTGAGAATTTCCTTAATCCTCAAAGCGTTGAAGAAAAAAATCATAGCATAGATGAGGATAAAATTTATAATTCTGCACAGTTTGATACCGAGTCCTCAGGCGAGGTTGAAAAAGTTAAAATTTCCCACGAAAATGCCCGTGAAATGCTGGAGAAAATCTTCAATAAAAATGATTACCGTCACGAAATATCCGTGACTCATTACGCTGAAGGAACATCTCTTACTCGGCAAGTTGTTATTGAAAAGAAAAATTCATTCTATGAGGCTGATGTTTATTCGCGTTCGGCAACACTGCTTGAATCTTATAGCGAAACGGATGATGAAATAACTGCGCAGAAATACAGCGGCGGTAAGGTTTTACACACCGCAACCTATCCAAAGGGCAGTTTTACGGTGCCTGAGCTATGCTCTGTTATAGCCGACCATAAAAGCTTCCTTGACGGTATATATGACCTTCAGGAAGGAAACTTTTCGGTAATTCATGGAGATTTCGGAACAGAACTCGAAATTGTATTTGAAACGGTACTTGAAAATTATTCTCAGACCGAAGCCTACAGAATAAATGTTGATTACGGCATTGTAACACAGGCTGAATGTACCGAAAACGGAAAGCTTGTTTATTCAATGCAGACACTTTCTTTAAAAGAACTTGCTAACTGATAAACAGCATTGCGAGAATAACCGAAAATAATGTACTGTCGTTGTCATCGGGACAAAAAAACATAACCATAAGCAAAAAAAGCAATATACTGATGCTGTCGCTGCTATAACACCCTAGTGACTCTTTGAGAGAGCTCCCCTCAGATGTTTGACTATCAATTGGCATATGTTTTGGCGTACTGTTTATCCTTGGTTCGTTGCAGACACTTTTTAATGTCATCTGCTTAATTGCATCCCTGTTTGGATAAACCCTGACGGATTTAATGGGTGTTTCGTTGGTGTACATATTTACCTCACTTGTCTGCGGCGGTTATCCGCCGCAGGTTTGATATGTTGACGTGTTATATTCTAAGACTTAGAATGATTTTTGCGGCATTCAATGCATTGATAATCATATCGGCTTTGTTTGAAAACTCTTTTCCGAATAATGGTTTGAGAGCAGTAAGAACGTCTATTTTCCGCTGAATACCTGCCGCTTTTTCACTTTGTATGGGATTGGTGTTGCCTTCATTTTCCGTAAACATCGGTTTATCTGTATTGCTGTCTGTGCCGCCTGATAGCTGATTTATGATTTTCACAATGGCATCGCTTGTGCTTTTATCGGATAGAAGCTTTGTAATAATGTCCGGTGAGCTGTTTTCCATATTATTTCACCTCGTTAAGGATGCTTTCAAGATGTCGGACTTCATCCTGACCCAGAGCTTCTTTTAAAAGAAGTATGTCCTGAGCCGAAAGGGCTGCTATTTTATCCCTGTATATATCGGCACATCTGAGAATTTCATCGATGTTTTGACTGCCAATTCCTTTTTCAAAAGCATATTTTTGGACGGCTTTTACTATTACGTCCCCATTGATATTTTTTTTGTTCATATAAACCACCTTTCTGGAAGGATAATAATAATGAAAATACTTGTTGTGTCTGATTCTCACGGTAATACTGAATTGCTTCATAAGGTTGTAAGCCAAAACAGAATGTGTGACCTTGTTATACACCTTGGCGATAATGCTTCAGACGGAAACGAGGTTATGCGTGATTTTCCCACAATTGCTTTTCTTAACGTTACGGGAAACTGTGATATGGGCTTTGTGCTGAACGGTGTCAGTTCCGAAGGCACCTTCACCGCAGAAGATCGCAGAATTTTTTTTACACACGGTCATAAGTATAACGTTAATTTTGGAAACGATATTCTTGTGTATCAGGCGAAAATGAAAAATGCCGATATTGCTCTTTACGGGCATACCCACGTGTCCTTTGCCCAAGAAAAGGGAGGGGTGCTTGTTATAAATCCGGGAAGCATTTCACTTCCAAGAAACGGAAGCTGCGGTACTTACTGTATACTTGAAATTTGCGGTAAAGAGGTAAAATATAAAATCTGTGAGGTAGAAAAATGACCTATAGACCTAAAAGTACAAGTAATAAAGAAAAAATCCTTGCACTTGCCTGTGCAATTGTTGCAATTGTTCTGTTTACGCTTGGCAGCTTTGTTGAGTTCTTTCCCGCACTTTATCAGATAACGGCAATTATTTTAGCCGTTGTTTCAGTAGAGCTGTATATGAAATATGTGGGAAGCGATTATATATATGAAGCGGAGGAAAGCTCTCTTAAAATATATAAGATTACCGGCAAAAAAAGTATATGCGTGTGCAGTCTTGATTATGAAATGTCACTGTCTGAGATTGTGACTTGTGATGAGTATTTAAAGAACAAGGATAAGTATCCTAAGTATAATTTTAATGTAAATTACGCAAAGAATCTTGCACCCGAAAAGTACAGCGTGTATTTCTTTGTTTTCAAGGATAAAAAATGTATGGCAAAACTTGAGCCCGATGAAGTATTTTCGGAGTATGTAAATAAAAAAATCAGAGCCGCCCTTGAAAATAATAACCAAAAATAAACCGAAAGGAAAATCAAAATGACAAATTATAATGAAGTTCTGCTTTTGAAAATGGGCGAAATAGTACTTAAAGGACTTAACCGTTCGTATTTTGAAAGCCTTATGATAAAGGACACTAAAAACAGATTGAGAAGACTTGGCAAATTTGGATATAAAAGTGTGCAGTCGGTGCTTTATGTAACACCTGAGAACGAAGAAGCAAAGATGAATCTGGATAAGGCGCTTGAAAATACTTCTAAGGTTTTCGGTATTATGAATGTCTGTAAGGCGGCGGTGGTTGATAAGACACTTGAAGATGTTTTTGAGGCGGTAAGAGAGTATACGGCAGATGAACTGTCATCGGCAAAAACCTTCAAGGTAGAATCAAAGCGCTCAGATAAAGAATTCCCTCTCACATCCCCTGAACTTTCCCGTGAGTGCGGCGGAGCAATACTTTCAAAATTTCATCACCTTAAGGTGGATGTGAATAATCCCGATGTTACGGTAAGAGTAGAAATAAGAAGCGACAAAGCTTACGTTCACTGCAATCCCGTTCAGGGTGCGGGCGGAATGCCTCAGGGAAGTGCAGGAAAAGGGCTTCTTCTGCTTTCAGGCGGTATTGACAGTCCCGTGGCGGGCTATTTATGTGCTAAAAGAGGTGTTACAATTGATGCATTGCACTTTGAAAGCTACCCTTATACCAGCGAAAGAGCACGTGAAAAGGTTGTAGAGCTTGCCGAAACAATGCAGGAGTATTGCGGCAGAATAAACCTTACAATAGCCTCTGTAACAGAAATTCAGGAGCATATCAAAAATAACTGCAATGAGGATTACTTTACCCTGATTCTGCGCAGATTTATGATGAGAATTGCCGAAAAAATTGCACTTAACCGTGAATGCCGAGCTCTCATTACAGGCGAAAGCCTCGGTCAGGTTGCAAGCCAGACAATGAATGCACTTAATTCCACCAACAGCGTAATAAGCGAAATGTGCGTGCACCGTCCTCTTATTGCAATGGATAAAGAGGATATTATCAAAATTTCTCGTAAAATCGGCACATACGATGTTTCAATTCAGCCATTTGAGGATTGCTGTACCGTTTTTACGCCAAGACATCCTGTGACCAATCCAAAGCTTGAAAATATTTTGCGTGAGGAAGAAAAGCTTGATATAGAGGGTCTTGTACAGCGTGCGGTAGACGGCGCGTATTTATGGGAGGAAAAACTGTGATTGCAGAAATATTTTGTATTGGTACAGAGCTTTTAATAGGGGATATAGTAAATACAAACGCAGCATATATATCAAAGAGAATGTCAGAACAGGGCTTTGACGTGCTGTATCATTCGGTATGCGGAGATAACGGCGAAAGACTTGAAAACTGCCTTCGCCTTGCATTTTCACGAAGCGATATTGTTGTTACAACAGGCGGACTCGGCCCCACATATGATGATATTACAATGGAAAAGTGCTGTAATGTGCTTGGACTTGAATGTGAAATGAATGAGGAAGCTCTCCAAGGCATATGTGACTATTTTAAGCGTATGGGTCGCACAATGACAGATAATAACAATAAGCAGGCATATCTACCCAAAGGTGTCAAGGTCTTTATGAACAACTACGGAACAGCACCCGGCATTTGTGCCGAAAAGGACGGAAAGGTGCTTGTAATGATGCCGGGACCTCCCCGTGAAATGAAGCCAATGCTTGATGAACAGGTGCTTCCGTACCTTGGAAAATACTCGTCAAAGGTGCTTATTTCTTCAAATGTAAATATTTTCGGTATGGGTGAGTCAACGGTCGAAAGCGTGCTTAAAGAGCTTATGACAACATCAAAAAATCCCACTCTTGCGCCTTACGTCAATGACGGCGAGGTAAGAGTGAGAGTAACGGCAAGTGCTGATAATGAAGAGAAAGCAAGAAAGCTTGTTGACGAATATGTTCTGAAGGTAAAACAGGCTGTAGGCAAATATGTTTATGATGTTGACAGCCCTTCGATGGAAAGCACGCTTGTCAGAATTCTTCGTGAGAAAAAGCTTACTGTTTCAACGGCTGAATCCTGCACTGGTGGACTTGTGAGTGCGGCACTTACTAATGTGTCGGGCGCAAGCGAGGTGTTCGGCCTTGGCGTGTGCACCTATGCAAATGAAGCAAAAATGAAAATGCTTGGCGTAAAGCCCGAAACTCTTGAAAAGTACGGTGCCGTTTCAGAGCAGACCGCAATAGAGATGGCAATAGGTGTAAAAAATCTGTCGGGCTGCGATATTGCTATATCTCTTACGGGTATTGCGGGACCGAATGGTGGAACAGAAGAAAAGCCTGTTGGACTTGTGTATCTCGGTGTTGCGGCAGGAGAAAAGGCATATGCAAAAAAACTTCTTCTTGCACAGCACGCAAGACGTGACAGAAGCTATATCAGAACTCTTGCCGTAAAGAATGCATTGAAGGCAGCAATTGATGAAGCATTGGAGTTGTAAAATATGACAGAGCTTGAAAAAACTCTTAAGGAAATTACAAAGCTTGAAATAGTAAAAATGGTGTTTTCCTGCCCTTTCAGTAAGACTCAGGAATACGTGAAGTGCAGTGTAAAGCCTGTTAAGGACGGAAAATATCAGTTTGAGAGCTTTACCAAAACACAGGCTTTTCACGAAAATGTGCCTCAGCAAGAACTTTGCAGTAAAATTGCAGCACTTATGACTTATTCATTCCGTCAGGCGGAAATTTTTACCCCCGAGTATGTGTACGGCCTTAAAATTTCGTCAAAGGGAAAGCTGCTTCATAATAAGCGTAAAAACACTGAAGCCGTAAGGGTGAAAGAAAACGGTAATAACAGACAGAAAAATCATATAATCGACCTTGATAGCGCGCCGCCCGTGTTTGAAGATATAGGCATTATCGGCAAGGATGGCAAAATCATAAACGGCAGATATGATAAGTATAAGCAGATATGCCGATTTTGCGAGTTTATTGATGATGTTGTGAAAAATGATAAAAGGGAAGAATACTTCATTGTTGACTTTGGCTGCGGAAAAAGCTACCTTACCTTTGTATGCTATCATTATATGACTCAGATTGCCCGGAAAAAGGTAAAAATCGTCGGTCTTGACCTTAAGGAAAAAGTAATTGAAGACTGTAACTCACTTGCAAAAAAGTACGGATATAATGACCTTGAATTTCTTTGCATGGATGTCAAGGACTATGTTCCAAGCAGGCGACCCGATATGGTTATCGCTCTTCACGCCTGCGATATTGCTACCGATTATGCTCTTTATAACGCATATCTGTGGCAGTCGGATTATATTTTCTCTGTTCCTTGCTGTCAGCACGAAATGAACGGCAAGGTGAAAACTCAAAGTTTTGGTGTGCTTACCCATTACGGTCTTATAAAGGAACGCTTCTGCGCCCTTGCTACAGATGCATTGCGAGCAAAAACTCTTGAATATTGTGGATATAAGACGGATATACTCGAATTTATCGATATTGAGCATTCGCCCAAAAATATATTGCTGAGAAGTGCAAGAACAACTCGCTGTGATGTACGGAAAAGAAATTTAATTCTTGATGAAATCAGACGATTTGAAAATGAGTTCAATTCACGGCTGTTTTTACATAGCCGTGTGGCTGAAAGCGAAAGTGAAGTTGAGATAGAGGGTATGACCTTCAATGTAATTGCAGGTAAAGCAAGTATGCTGCTTCGTGATTCTCTGTCACTGAGAAACGAGGTTTTTGGCAATGAGCAGGGTTTTAAAGAGTGGTCGGTCAGGGATGACAGCGACGAAACGGCTCTTTTTGTGAATGTGTACCGTGACGGAGAAACCGTTGCCACAGCACGTATGACAGTCAACGGAATAGAAAATGAAAGACTTGCAGGCAGAATTGCGGTAAAGTATGAATGCAGAAAATTCGGTCTCGGTAAGCTTATGCTGTCCAAAATGGAAGAGTATGCAAAAGCGGAAAAAGTGAATGTTCTGAACGTGATTGCTCAGAATCATGCACTCGGCTTTTACGAAAAGCAGGGATATACTGTGTGCGGTGAAGAGTACACAAGTGAAAATGTAAAACTTGTTCCCGTTAAAAAGCTACTTTCTTAAATGTCGGTTTTGTGCTGTATAATGCATACACAGTAAACAATATAATTGCTGTCTTTGCCATAGCGGTGAAGACAGTTTTTTTGCGCAATAAAAACAGCTGCCTTGTGGCAGCTGGTCTACTAAAAATCTATCTCCATTCCGTCATATGAAACCTCAAAACCGTTTTCCTTGGCAATTGGTATAAGTGAGTCGTAAGAGGCTTTGCAGTTGTGGGAAAAATGGTGCAAAACAAATATTGTGTTTTTGTCGGATAAGCCGCATTTTACCAGCCTGTCCCTTACCTCTATGCAAACATCAAGACTCATATGATGATCTCGCTTGTTTTTTAAAAGTCCTGCAGTACAGTCAAGTGAAACAAGAGTGTAATATGGCTTTTTCTCTGACAGATAATTCCACGTTTCATCAGGGAAATATCCTGTGTCGTGACAGTAAAGCATCCGCTTTTCGCCGTCAAAGATGTCGTAAATACAGCTCGAAAGCTCATATGCGTGAGCAGCCTTTAGGGCTGTAACGGTAAAACCGTCGATGTTAACGGGGACGTACGACTGAATCTCCTGTAAAACCCAACGACCTGAATTTACGTGGACTTTTTTGTGAATGGTTGAAAAAACTTTATCGATTGTCTGCATTGAGCCGTAAATGTGTATGGGCTTCATATCCGTCACGTGCGCGTGATTTTCCTGCTTTTCAAGTAAATCAGAAGCAAGCAAATGGTCAGGGTGTGCGTGAGTAATAAATAAATGCTCAATTTTGTGAAGTGGAAGACCTAAGTGATGAACGTGGTAAAGGGTGTCAGGAGGCAGGTCGATAAGTATTTTGTCAGAGATAAGTGCCTGACTTCTTGTGCGTAAGTTGCGTCCGCCTTTTTCTTTTGCGTATCTGCAATTTTCACAGTCACAAAACAGACCCGGAATACCTTCTGCAGCAGCGGTGCCGTAATATTTTAATTTCATAATGAGGTTTCCTTTCTGTGGTATATAATAAGAAGTGTGCCGTGAGTGACAGATACTTCTGCGCGTTTTTCCGTAAACTCGTTGCTTACACCAAGTGTACCTGTACAGGCAAGGGGAACATTATCAAGCTCGTATTTTAATCCTTTTAATGTTACTCCTTCAGCATTTCCGTCAAAGCTGAATACCGAAATATATCCGCGCTCAGCTTCATCAAATTGTATGCTGCCGTCGGTGATTGCTTTTATTACCGTTTTGCCGTCAGTGAGGGTAATGTTAAGGCCTTGCTTTGAGATGCCTGCCGCAAGCTGAAGATTTGAGACGGTGTGCTCAAATCTTTTTCCTCCAAGAGCACCTACAACGGTAAAATTTTCGCATCCTTTTTCAATGCCGATGTTTATTGCAAGCTCTGTGTCGGTATAATCCTTATCGGCGGGATAGGTCACTCTTTCAACCTCAGACGGGATATCGGAGAGCGAATCAAAATCTCCCACAAGAAGATGTACCGTAACACCAAGCCTTCTTGCATGCTCGTAGCCTGCATCAGCGGCAATTATTAAGCTGTCTGAAGGAATATCAATGTCGGAATAAACGTCTCCTGCGGCAAATATTACGCAATGCTTGTTCATTAAAAACTACCCCATAATAATTAAGTTTGAGTAATTATATCATTTGTTCGAAGAATTGTCAATATTTATGTTTTTTGCAAAAATGAAACGGTTTGATTTTACAATTGTGTAACAACTTATGGATGATATTGGTATATAATAATTTTAAAATACGGTAAGGAGGGGTGTCCGTGGCAGCGCAAATGCTCGAAAAGATTCTTGAAGCTGAGAATGCGGCTTCTTTGAAGCTTAAGGACGCTGAGAAGACTGCACAGAAAATAGTTGCCGATTCCGAAAATGAAGCGGTGAAGCTTTTGACTGATGCTAAAGAAAAGGCTCGAAATGAGGCCTTGCTTTATGCGCAGAAGAACGCGGAATATTCGGACAGTCTTGTAAAGGCAAAGATAGAAGAAGCAGAAAAGGCATCGCTTTTAATGTCTGAAAAGGCAAAGGAAAGAATGCAGGACTGCATAAAAACAATAGTGGAAATGATAACGGTATAGGGATATTTTTGCGCACTTAGGGTGTGTTTTTTTTGTATATCTCTATTGTGGAGGTGGTATAGCTTGTCAAAGCTGAAAATGTTAAAATTTGAAGCGGCGGCATTGCAGCAAAACGGAAAGAAGCTGATTGAAAAGCTTCAGCGCGCAGGTATGGTACAGCTTTCGAATATAGAAGGTGAAAGACTTTTTATATCTTCTGTCTCAGACAGTGCAGCTGTGTACGAGTCAAGTGCACAGACGGTAATGCAGGCTCTTGAAACACTTGCTGAATACGGAATAAAGTACGCAGGCGGAATGTTTTCAGGAAGAACGGTAATTACCGATGAGCAGTATGCATCGAAATGCGCATATGTAACCGAATATCTGAAAAAAGCCTATAAAATTGCTGAGCTTAAAAAGACGATTGCCGACAGTAAGGCTGAGATTGTTCGATGTGAAACAGGTATCGGCTCACTTTATGTGTGGCGGAATCTTGATATTTCGATGCAAGGAGTGGCAACGGCAAGCACGGTGTGCTTTACAGGCACTCTTTCAGGCGAATACACACGTGAAAAGCTTCTGTGTGAAATGGCAAGGCTTGTTCCCGATATAAAAGAGTATGAAATTGAAATAGTCTGTGCTCTGAAGGAAATCACCTCGATTGCGGTGCTGTGTCATAAGGACTGCGAAAAAGAGGTGCTGTCTGCAGTAAGAACTTTGGGATTTTTACAACCGTCGGAAGCGACATCGATGCCTGTAAAGCAAAAAATTTCTGAGCTTGATGAAAAAATCAATAAGCTTAAGGATGATGCTGAAAACGCAAAAGCCGATATCCTTTCAATGAAGGATGATGCAGAAGACTTGAAATTTGCCTATGACTATTTCACGGTTAAGTGCGAAGAGTATACTAATCTGTCAAAGGCGGCGTTTTCACAGTCTGCAATACATCTTAAAGGCTATGTTCCCGAAAAGTTCAGCGAAAAGCTTGTAAAGATAGTTGAAAAATGCGAAGGTGCAATTGTTTTGTCAATTCCTGATGAAGATGATGAAAATGTACCCGTGTTGCTGTCAAACGGCAGGTTTTCAAGACCTGTAGAAGGCATTACTGAAATGTACGCTCTTCCAGGTAAAGGCGATATTGACCCGTCGGGAGTTATGGCATTCTTCTATTATCTGCTTTTCGGTATGATGCTGTCAGATGCAGGCTACGGCGTGCTGATGACAGTCGGTTCGTGGTTTATCCTGAAGAAAACAGGCGTAGAAGGCAATATGCGAAGAACTATGCAAATGTTCTTTTATTGCGGTATTTCAACGACAATCTGGGGAGCGCTGTTCGGAAGCTGGTTCGGTGATATTGTACCGATAATCTATACAAACTTCCTGGGAAAAGAAGCACCCAATCTTGCCTTGTGGTTTGAGCCTATAAAAGACCCAATCAAGCTTTTGCTGTTCTCGTTTATAGTTGGTATATGTCACCTTTTCCTCGGGCTTGTTGTGTTTGGTGTAGTGCAATGGAAAAAAGGCGATAAGGTAAGTGCAATACTTGATACGGTACCGATAATGATGACGGTTCTGGGGGCTGCACCTTTAGCAGGAAGTATTCTTGCACCGGGTATTCCCAAAATTGTAATGGAGATAGCAAAATATCTTGCAATAGTGGGAGTTGTGCTTATAGTGCTTACAAATTCACGTTCATCAAAGAATGTTCTTGCACGTCTTGGCGGAGGTCTTTACGGACTTTATAATATAGCTTCGGGTTATCTATCGGATGTTCTTTCCTACTCACGACTTTTGGCTCTCGGACTTGCTACGGGAAGTATAGCATCGGTTATAAATATGCTTGGCTCTATGGTACAGAATCCCGTCGTGAAGGCAATACTGCTTATAGTGGTATTTGTTGTTGGACATACGCTGAATATGGCAATCAACGTACTTGGAGCATATGTACACACAAACAGACTTCAGTTTGTAGAGCTGTTTTCAAAGTTTTATGAAGGCGGAGGCAAAGCCTTTGAGCCTTTAACATTCAATACTAAATTTTTTAAATTCAAGGAGGAAAACGATAATGTTTAGTACAGGATTGGCAATTGCAATTATAGGAGCTGTTTTGGCAGCATTAGTGGCAGGTATAGGCTCGGCTAAGGGAGTTGGAATGGTTGGTGAAGCGGCGGCAGGTGTTGTTGCAGAGGACCCTTCAAAGTTCAGTAAGGTTCTTGTTCTTCAGCTTCTTCCCGGTACACAGGGTCTTTACGGACTTCTTACAACAGTGCTTGTACTCAGCCAGCTTGGTGTTCTTTCAGGTGCACCGCTTAACCTTACAGTACAGCAGGGACTGGGATATTTCGGTGCTTGTATGCCCATTATGATTGTGGGTTACTTCTCAGCAATTGCACAAGCAAGAGCAGCTGTTGCAGGTGTAGGCATAGTTGCAAAGAATCCCAGCCAGAACGGTAAAGCTATTACAATGTCTGCGATGGTTGAAACATATGCGATTCTTGCACTTCTCGTTTCCATTCTTGTTGTAAACGGTCTTAAATAATTGAATTGGAGAGTTCCTATGGACGGACTTACAAATATAATCACAAAAATTACACAACAAAATGCTGAACAGTGCGAAGCAATATTTTGCTCTGCTAAGGAAAAGGCACTTTCAATCGTTAAGAATGCTGAAAAAGAGGCAGAGCGTTATCTTGAAAAAGAAAGAGCATATCTTGAACAAAAGAACGCTTCTGATAAAAGCAAGGCAGAGTCAACCGCCGAATTTGAGTATAAAAGAGTTATTCTTGAAAAAAAGTGTGCTCTTATTGATGAGTGTATGAAAAAGGCTCTTGAAGAAATGTGTGCTTTGCCAGATGAACAGTATTTTGCAAATGTAAAAGCACTTGCCGTAAAGTATGCACTTAAAGGCGAAGGTACGGTTTTCTTCAATAAGACGGATACTGACAGACTTCCGAAAGGCTTTGAAAAGGAGCTTAATGATGCACTGCTTGACGGCAGGACAATTGTTATTTCAAAGGAAAACGCCGATATTGATTCAGGCTTTGTAATCGACTATCCCGAAATGCGTGTAGACTGTACATTTTCTTCACTTATGGAAGAAAATGCAGACAGTATTAAGGACGCAGTGAACAGAATGTTGTTTTCATAGGAGGTACTTTGAATGAAGGATACCGAATATGCTTTTGCCGTAGCACGTATACGCTCAAATGAAAACAAACTGCTTCAGGGTGCGACTGTTGAAAGCGCAATAAATGCAAATGACTACAATGAAACACTTAAGGTTTTCGCAGATAGCGGATATGCAGATTTTGCATCGCAGGACGAAGAAAAAATTTTGTCACAGAAGCAAAGGGAAGCCTTTGAGCTTATTTATTCCTGCGCTCCCGATAAAAAATGTATTGACTTTCTGATTGTCAAAAATGACTTTCATAATTTCAAGGCAATTCTTAAAAGTATGGTGCAGAATAAAGATTGTGAAGGTCTTTTGCTGTCGCCGAGTATGGTGGATACAAAGACTGCTTTAAAGGCAGTAACCGAAAAAAAGTTTGATATACTTCCCGAGATTTTTGCCGATACTGTAAAGCAGGCTTATGAGCTTCTTGTAACTACTCTTGACGGACAGAAGTGCGACTGCCTTTTTGATAAGGCGTGCCTTGAAATGATGCTCAGGCTTGCAAAGGAAAGCAAAGACAGCTTTTCCGTGGATATTGCCAATAAAACGGTGGCACTGTACGATGTGAAAATCGCATTGCGTGCTTTAAGAACGGGAAAGGACAAAAGCTTTCTTGAAAACAGTCTTGCAGGGTGCGATATTTTAGATACCGAAAGACTTGCACAGGCGGCACTTGAAGGCGAAAGCGCTCTTCGTGAATATGTGAAATTCCTGTCTCTTGGGAATCTTGCCGACTGTATTACAGGCTCATATGCGGCATTTGAAAAGGAAATGGACGATATTCTGATTGACAGCGTAAAGGATGCAAAGTTCACAAGCCTTGGTATTGCACCTCTTGCGGCATACTACTTTGCCGTTGAAAATGAGGTAAAAACGGTTAGAATCATACTTTCCTGTAAGAAAAACGGTATGAGCGTGGAAACTATAAGAGAAAGGGTGCGTAAACTGTATGTATAAAATGGCAGTTATAGGCGATAAGGACAGTATATACGGCTTCGCTTCCCTGGGAATAGGCATTTTTCCCTGCGAGGATGAAGTTCAGGCTTCAAAGACGCTGCGAGAGCTCGCCAAAAGCGGTTATGGAGTAATTTACGTAACTGAGGCTATGTTCGAACTTCTCGGCGACGAGGTAGAGCACTACCGCGATATGCCTTTGCCTGCAATTATTCCAATTCCCGGCGTTAAAGGTAATACAGGCGTTGGAATGAAGAACGTGAGTGTATCCGTTGAAAAGGCGGTAGGCTCAGATATTATATCTTAGACAATAAAAAATCCGTATTGAGAGGTAAAAAAATGGCAATCGGAAAAATATTGAAGGTGTCGGGTCCTCTTGTAATAGCAGAGGGTATGCGCGACGCAAATATGTTTGACGTTGTTCGTGTAAGCGATAAGCGTCTTATTGGCGAAATAATCGAAATGCACGGTGATAAGGCTTCTGTGCAAGTATATGAAGAAACAAGCGGTCTTGGTACAGGCGAGCCTGTAGAATCTACAGGTGCACCTCTTAGCGTTGAGCTTGGCCCGGGTCTTATTGGCAGTATCTTTGACGGTATTCAGAGACCTCTTGACGATATTATGAAAATATCGGGCAATAATCTTGCAAGAGGCGTTGAAGTGGCTTCCCTTAAAAGAGAGCTTACCTGGAAATTTACTCCCTGTGTAAAAGCAGGGGATAAGTTAACTGCAGGTGATGTTGTTGGTACGGTGCAGGAAACAGATATCGTGCTCCACAAGATTATGGTGCCTTACGGTGTTGAAGGTACCGTTGAAAAAATCCAGGAAGGCGAGTTTCACGTTACCGATACGGTGTGTACGGTAAAGACGGCAAAGGGCGAATATAATATGAGCCTTATGCAGAAATGGCCTGTAAGAAAGGGAAGACCTTATGCGAAAAAGCTGTCTCCCGATAAGCCTCTTATAACGGGACAGAGAGTTGTTGATACAATGTTCCCCATTGCAAAGGGCGGTGTTGCGGCAATTCCCGGTCCTTTTGGAAGCGGTAAGACTGTTACACAGCACCAGCTTGCAAAGTGGGCGGAAGCGGATATTGTTGTATATATCGGCTGCGGTGAACGAGGCAATGAAATGACAGACGTTCTAAATGAGTTCCCTGAGCTTATTGTCCCACATACAGGTAAATCCCTTATGGAAAGAACGGTGCTTATTGCAAACACCTCGGATATGCCTGTTGCGGCACGAGAAGCATCCATTTATACAGGTATTACCATTGCAGAATACTTCAGAGATATGGGCTACTCGGTAGCACTTATGGCTGACTCTACATCGAGATGGGCAGAGGCTTTACGTGAAATGTCGGGACGTCTCGAAGAAATGCCCGGTGAAGAAGGCTATCCTGCATATCTCGGAAGCCGTCTTGCACAGTTCTATGAAAGAGCAGGACGTGTTATTTCGCTTGGCAGCGAGGGCAGAGAAGGCGCTCTTTCTGCAATTGGCGCAGTATCACCTCCCGGCGGTGATATTTCCGAGCCTGTTTCTCAGGCAACACTTCGTATTGTAAAGGTGTTCTGGGGTCTTGATGCAAACCTTGCATATAAACGTCATTTCCCTGCAATTAACTGGCTTACAAGCTACTCGCTCTTTTTAGACCTTCTTACCGATTGGTTCAAGACAAATGACAGCGAGGACTGGATGGATTTACGTGGCAGAATGATGGGAATACTGCAGGAAGAAGCCGAGCTTGACGAAATTGTAAAGCTAGTGGGTATGGATGCACTTTCAGCGACTGACAGACTAAAGATGGAAACGGCAAGAAGCATACGTGAAGACTTCCTTCATCAGCTTGCGTTCCACGAAGTAGATACCTATACAAGCCTTGAAAAACAGCTTCTTATGATGCGACTTATACTTAAATTCCACGATGTAGCAGAGAAAGCTCTTGCCGATGGTGGCGACATTGAAAAAATTGCTTCTTTAGCAGTTCGTGAACAGGTAGGTCGTTTCAAGTATGTTGAAGAAAAGGATATCAATGGCGAACATGAAAAGATATTCGAAGAAATTGTAAAGCAGATGCAGACAACAATCGTAAAGGAGGAATTCTGATATGCCAAAGCAGTACAGAACAATTGAAGAAGTGTCAGGTCCTCTTATGCTTGTACGTGATGTTGAAGGCGTTACCTATAATGAGCTTGGCGAAATCGAGCTTGAAAACGGTGAAAAGAGAAGATGCCGCGTTCTTGAAATTAACGGAAGCAACGCACTTGTACAGCTTTTTGAAAGCTCTACGGGTATTAACCTTTCCAACAGTACAGTAAAGTTCCTTGGCAGACAGATGGAGCTTGGTGTTTCTGAGGATATGCTCGGTCGAGTTTTTGACGGACTTGGAAGACCTATTGATAACGGTCCCGAAATTATACCTGACAAACGCCTTGACGTTAACGGAAGCCCCATAAATCCTGCGGCAAGGAATTATCCTCAGGAATTTATACAGACAGGTATTTCCGCAATTGACGGACTTAATACATTGGTACGAGGACAGAAGCTGCCCATATTCTCAGCTTCAGGTCTTCCTCATGCAAACCTTGCTGCGCAAATCGCAAGACAGGCAAAGGTAAGAGGTACCGACGAACAGTTTGCGGTTGTATTTGCGGCAATGGGTATTACCTTTGAAGAATCCAACTACTTTGTTCAGTCCTTCACCGAAACTGGTGCTATTGACAGAACGGTTCTCTTTGTTAATCTTGCAAATGACCCTGCAATCGAAAGAATTGCAACACCGAAAATGGCGCTTACCGCTGCGGAATACCTTGCTTTTGAAAAAGATATGCACGTGCTTGTTATCTTGACCGATATTACAAACTACGCAGATGCGCTTCGTGAGGTTTCTGCGGCACGTAAGGAAGTTCCCGGCAGACGAGGTTATCCCGGTTATATGTATACTGACCTTGCAACCATATATGAAAGAGCAGGACGTCAGCAGGGTAAGAAAGGCTCTATTACTATGATACCCATTCTTACAATGCCTGAAGATGATAAAACACACCCTATTCCTGACCTCACAGGCTACATTACAGAGGGACAGATTATCTTAGCCCGCGACCTGTACAGAAAGGGAATAACACCGCCTATTGACGTTCTTCCTTCACTTTCCCGTCTTAAGGATAAGGGTATAGGCGAGGGTAAGACAAGAGCCGATCACAGCAACACAATGAATCAGCTGTTCTCAGCCTATGCAAGAGGCAAGGATGCAAAAGAGCTTATGGTAATCTTAGGCGAATCGGCACTTACGGAAATTGATAAGCTATATGCGAAGTTTGCTGATGAGTTTGAGAAGAAGTATGTTTCTCAGGGTTATAGCGCTGATAGAAGTATAGAGGAAACACTTGAAATAGGCTGGGAGCTTTTAAGAATTCTTCCCAGAAGCGAGCTTAAGCGTATCAGCGATAAGTTCCTTGATATGTACTATGACAAAAAGTAAGGGTGGGAGTGAAGCGAAATGGCAGTAATGAATGTCAATCCCACCCGAATGGAGCTTACTAACCTCAAGAAAAAGCTTGTTACTGCAAGACGCGGACATAAGCTGTTGAAGGATAAAAGAGATGAGCTTATGCGCCGTTTTCTTGATATGGTAAGAGAGAATAAGGCTATAAGGCGTGAAGTGGAAGAAGCAATTCTAGAAGCGAACAAGCATATATCGGTTGCCCGAAGCGTTATGCAGGGACAGGCGCTTGATACAGCTCTTATGCTTCCCAAACAGGAGCTTCAGCTTGACGTTACAAGTAAAAACGTAATGAGCGTAAACATCCCAGTTTTTGAGATAACCAAGCGCTCAGCCAATGACAGCGATGCTTATTCCTACGGCTTTGGCTTTACATCGGGCGACCTTGATGATGCCGTTGAGTCGCTGGGTAAGGTTTTTGAAAAGATGGTGCGCCTTGCTGAAATTGAAAAATCCTGTCAGATGATGTCTGCGGAAATTGAAAAGACAAGGCGAAGAGTAAATGCTCTTGAACATGTGCTGATACCTCAGTACACCGATACTATCAAGTTTATCACTATGAAGCTGGACGAAAACGAAAGAAGCACCATAACCCGCCTTATGAAGGTCAAGGATATGATGCTTAAAGAACAAATTGAAAAGAACCGTGATAGGTAAATGTCAAAAAGCCGTCTTATCTGAGGCGGTTTTTGATTTTGTTAGGATTTTTTTTAACTTTTCAGATTATTCTCTCGACAAATACAAAGTTATATGATATACTGTTAAAAGAACAATAAATGAGGTAATGATATGCAAAATGTATTTGTAAATGCATTAAAGGAATATAAAGCAAAGTGCGACGAATATCTTGCATCGTGTGAGTTTTCGCATTTTCTTGATTCTTTCGGTGTAAGTAGTGTGATGAAAGACTACTATGAGGCTTTTCTCAGACAGACTGAGGGAGGAAAAAGAGTAAGAGCGTACCTTGTGTATCTCGGATGCTGTCTTTTTTCTGATACGGCACAGGAAAAAGTACTTCCCGTGTCAATGTCTTATGAGCTGTTCCAGACGGGAATTCTTGCTCACGACGATATAATTGATAACAGCGAAATACGCCGCTTTAAGCCGTCGATGCATATGGATTTGGGAGGCGGTCACGTCGGTGTTTCAAAGTCTGTCTGCGTAGGTGACTTCGGGATTGTTGCGGCACTTGAGATTATTGCAAAGTCAGATTTTTCCGAGGACGTAAAGCTTAAGGCAATTTCACATCAGAATAAAGTATTTGTGTCCACTATTGCAGGCGAGCTTTCAGATATTGAATTTACTGGAAGAAATGATGTTGTGGAAGATGAAATTCTGGGTATGAGTTTTCTTAAAACCGCACAGTATACCGTGTCGGGACCTTTGGTGCTGGGAGCAATCCTTGCAAATGCAGATAAAGAAAAGATAGCGAAACTGCGTGAATTCGGAAACCTCGTCGGTATAGCTTTTCAGATACGTGATGATATACTGGGTATGTTCGGAGATGAAGAAAAGCTTGGGAAATCCGTCACCGCCGATATGTGCGAGGGGAAGCAAACTGTGCTGACTGCACATTTTATAAATAACGCTTCAATAGAGCAGAAAAACGAATTTCTATCTGTTTACGGTAAGGAACAGTCGGGAGCAGAAGAGCTTGAAAAGGCAAGGAAGCTTCTCAAAGAGTGCGGCTCGTTTGATTATGCGCAGACAATGTGTCAGCAAATGGTTGATAAAGCGGCAAAAATCCTTGATGAGATGGAAATAACCGATGAAGGAAGACAAAAGCTGTCGGGACTTCTTGAATATATGACAAAGCGAATCAGCTAAAGGAGAATACATATATGGCACAGAAAGCTACACAGATAAACCATCTTGGCGTAATAATGGACGGAAACAGACGTTGGGCAAGACAGCATAAATTTGAAACGGTAATCAAGGGACACGAAAAAGGCGTTGATAAATTTATGGAGCTTTGTATGTGGTGTCAGGAATCACGTATTAAAAATCTTACCGTTTACGCATTCTCTTACGATAACTGGAATAGAAGCGATGAAGAGGTTGACGGTCTTATGGATCTTATGGAACGCTTTTTTCGCAGTAAGGTGCAGACCTGCATAAGCAGAGGTATACGCCTTGTACCTATCGGAAATTTTGAAAGAATGAGTGAGCGTTCCAAGGAAACCCTCTTTAACGCGGCAGAGATGACAAAGGACTGTACGTCGCTTACTGTTAATGTAGCAATAAGCTACGGCGGACACGACGAAACTGTGAGAATCGCAAAGAAAATAGCCTCGGACGTTGCCGAAGGCAAGCTGAAAATTCAGGATATAACACAGGAAACATACAGCAAGTATCTTGACGTTGCACATTCGGGAGAAATGGAGCTTGTTATAAGAACAGGAGGAGACTTCAGGCTCAGCGGCTTTTTTCCTTGGGAAACCTGCTATGCCGAAATGACCTGCCTTGGCGTGCTGTGGCCTGATTTTTCCCATGAGCAGTTTGACTGGTGCATAGAGCAGTATTACAATAAGACGAGAATAAATAAGGGCAAGTAAAAGAACGGGACTGTCAGCTAACAGTCCCGTGAATTTTTGTAATCATATGTTAATCAGCCAAGAACAACCTTGTGATAATCCTTCTTACCCTTCTTGATGATAACCTCATCCTTGAAGAAGTCCTTGTCGTAAGTCGCAGCAAAATCGGTAACCTTAGCATCGTTTACAGATACGCCGCCCTGCTTTATAAGACGCTTTGCTTCGCTGTTTGATGGACAAAGCTCACACTTAACAAGAAGATTTGAAAGTGTAACCTTGCCTTCAACAAAATCTTCGTCAGAAAGGAAAGTGGTGGGCATATTTTTGCTTACACCGCCTGCAACAAAGAGAGCGCGTGCTGCATCAAGTGCTGCAGTTGCTTCTGCTTCACCGTGAACAAGTGCAGTAAGCTCGTAAGCAAGCTTTTCCTTTGCCTTGTTTATTTCGCTGCCTTGGAGGTTTTCATATTCTGCAATTTCTTCAAGTGAAAGGAAGGTGAGCATCTTCATACACTTGATAACGTCAGCATCGTCAACA
>JAZRKT010000106.1:0-43199 GCA_045646465.1 Eubacteriales bacterium
CAATTCTTCGATGTAATCTAAGTATTCATAAACATTAGCATACTCTTCTGAACCATTGTAATTAATAACAGCCTTTTTCCAATCATCAACAGATAAATTTCCAGCTTCGTCAATGTTGCTTATCAATCCACTATTATTTGCCGACTCTATAGAAGATAAAGAAGAAAACCCCTTACATCATTTCTCTGAGAACACACCCCATATCGTACATTCCTGCACCCTTGCCCTTCATAAAGGCAGCAGCCTTTAATGCACCGTCTGCAAAAACCTCACGAGATAGAGCAGAGTGGCGTAAGGTTACATTTTCGTTTCTTCCTGCAAAAATAACCTCGTGCTCGCCTACAATTGAGCCGCCTCTTACGGAATGGATGCCGATTTCTTTTTCGTCACGCTTTTGACGTCTGGTTGTTCTGTCGTAAGTGTACTCGGCATCTGTCTTTATGCTCTTTATTCCATCGGCAATCATAAGAGCAGTACCGCTGGGAGCATCAAGCTTTTGATTGTGGTGCTGTTCAATAATTTCAATGTCAAAGCCGTCAAGTATTTCCGCTGCCTTCTTTGAAAGCTCGATAAGAAGGTTTATGCCAAGGCTCATATTGCCGCTTCTGAAAAGGGGAGCCTTCTTGCTTGTTTCGTATATAAGCGAAAGCTCGTCTTCGGTGTAGCCTGTTGTGCAGAAAATAACGGGAGTTGATGTTCTAACGGCATATGTACATAAAGCCTTGCAGGCGCTGTGGTGGGAAAAGTCTATTACTGCATCTGCCTTAGCATCGATTTCATCAATGGAGGATGCTGTGGGAAAACCGTGAGGGACGCCCAAATTTACATCAACGCCTGCTACGATGGTGTATAAATCGCTTTTTGCGCAGTAGTCCTCTATAGCCTTGCCCATTCTGCCGTTTATTCCGCATACAATAATATTAACCATATTTTCTCATTCCTTTATATCAGTAAAAATTCAGCCGCCGCCATTTTCTGACGACGGCTTATGCTTTGTTTTAGAATTTAATTCCCGCTTCCTTCATAATGGCAACCATTTTTTCTCTGTTGGAAGGAGCTATTTCGCAAAGAGGAAGTCTTATTTCGTTTGTGCAGAATCCAAGCTCGTTCATCGCCGCTTTAACGGGAATGGGGTTGGTTTCGCAAAAAAGGGAAGCTATAAGAGGCAGATACTTAAGCTGAAGTGCTGCCGCTTCCTTAACCTTGCCCTCAGCCATAAGAGCGCACATTCTGTGTGTTTCTTGGGGAACAACATTTGAAAGAACGGAGATTACACCCACACCGCCAAGCGCCATTATGGGAACTATCTGGTCGTCGTTACCGCTGATTATGTCAAGGTTGTCGCCGCAAAGCTGAATTGTTTCAGCTACTGCAGAAATGTCGCCGTTTGCTTCCTTGGCGGCAACAATGTTTTCGTGATATGAAAGCTCTTTGTAGGTTGCAGGTTGAATATTCATACCTGTTCTTGAAGGAACGTTGTAAACAATCATAGGCTTATTAACCTTGTCAGCGATTGTGGTAAAGTGCTTTACGATACCTTTCTGTGTTGTCTTGTTGTAGTAGGGAGTAACAAGAAGAAGTCCGTCTGCACCCATTTCGCAGGCGTGAACCGAAAGGTCAATGGCATAGCGAGTGTCGTTGCTTCCTGTTCCTGCAATAACGGGAACACGACCCTCGGCGGCGTTTATACAGCACTTGATAAGGTCTCTGTGCTCTGAGTCGTCAAGAGTTGCAGACTCGCCTGTGGTGCCGCAAACAACAAGGGCATCAATTTCGCTTTTAATCTGGCTGTCAACTAACTTTTCAAAGGCGGTAAAGTCAATTTTGCCGTCTTCCTTCATAGGGGTAATCAATGCGGTAATTGCACCCTTAAATGTGTTCTTCATAATAAATAATTCTCCCTTCGGAATGTAGGTTTCGTAAATTGTTTATGTGCAACAAAAAAACGCCGAAATCACTATCGGCGGCTAAAACCTTCAGAAAAACTTCTTTTACAGTCTTCTTTCCCGATAGCACAACACGCAAACATAGCTCAACACGCACACGTCTTACGTGACAGTTATAAGGCTGTTAACCTTATACCCAGCTTTCGGAAAGCCAATCCGACACTTCGGCGTTTTCCCCTTTTGCTTTTTTCTCTGCACGGCTTATGCGGATTTTGCGAAAAAAGCTACTCTTGTCAAACGCACCTCTATCAACATTATATTAAATTGCACGGTTTTTGACAAAGTGCCGTAAAGTAAACAGCACTTCCACATCTGTAATATTACCACGTTTATGTGCATTTGTCAAGTTTTTTTTGTTAATTAGACTTATTGCACAGTTTTAGAACGAAAATATATGAATTTTTCATAAAAAATACTCCTTTATCTATTGACAAAACAGACAAAAAAAGATAAAATAAGATAGAATAAATTCGTCATACCTCTGAATGTGTAAAAATTGCGGGGTTGTTTTTGTGCAATATTACCCCAAAAATACACGAGGTTAAATCAAGTATGAAAGGGATATTCTATGTATTGGATAGAAGCGGTTGTACACACCACAACGTGCGGAATTGACCCTGTTGGCGGGCTTTTGCTTATGAACGGAATAAGCGGTTTTGCGGTTGAAGACAGCGAGGATTTTAATAATTTCCTTCAGGGCGAGGGTGTGTACTTTGACTATGTGGAAGACGATTTGCTGAAGCTTAAGGACTGTGAAACAACGGTCACTTTCTATGTTGCGGAAAATTCGCAGGGTTTGGAAACAATTCTTGCGGTAAAGCGTGCAATGGACAAGCTGAAGGCGGAGGATACCGACGGGCGGTTCGGAACACTTGAAGTTACAACCGACAAGAAGATAGAAGAACAGGACTGGGAAAACAACTGGAAAAAGTACTTCAAGCCCTTCGGTGTCGGAAAGAACCTGTGTATCAAGCCGACGTGGGAGGCTCTGCCCGAGCATTTAAAGGACAAGACAGTTATTGAGCTTGACCCTTCAAGCTCCTTCGGAACAGGCTCCCATACCACAACAAGGCTTTGCCTTGAAATGGTTGAAAAGTATATGGAAAAGCTCGGAGAAAGGCCTGTTCAGGTACTTGATATGGGCTGTGGAAGCGGAATTTTGGGCATAGCGGCATCACTTCTGGGAGCTGAATTTATAACGGCTGTTGATATAGACGAGAACAGCGCACGTATTGCAGGAGAAAATTTCGCCGAAAATAAAATTGCTTCCGATAAATATAACGTTATGGCAGGAAATATTCTTAACGATATAGATTTCTACAATAAGGTTTGCAGCAGAAAGTATGACCTTATTGCGGCAAATATCGTGGCGGATGTTATTATATGGATGGCTCCTGTTTTCAAAAAAGTGCTTAAAGAGGACGGATACCTGCTGGTTTCGGGCATTATTTCCGAAAGAAGCGGCGAGGTTACCGAGGTTTTGCGCGAAAACGGACTTGAAATAAAGGAATTCTGCGAAAGCCAGGAATGGGCGGCGGTGGTGCTATGCCACGCTTCTTTGTAGAAAAAGATGCCGTCAGGGACGGCAGGACGGTTGTAATTTCGGGCGAGGATGCAAAGCATATTTCGCTGTCTCTGCGTTCAAAACCGGGCGAATGCTTTACGGTGTGCGACGGTGAAGGAATGGAGTATAACTGCGTTGTGTCGGAAATTACCAAAAACGAGGTTTTTCTCGACGTAATGTCGGTTTCGGAAAGTAAGGCTGAGCCTACGGTGAAGGTGACACTTTATCAGGCACTTACTAAAAGCGATAAATTTGAAAGCATAATACAGAAAAGCGTTGAGCTGGGTGTTGAGAAAATAGTACCCGTTCTTACCGAAAGGTGCATTTCAAGACCCGACGGGAATTCAATGACGAAAAAGCTTGAACGTTGGGGGAAAATCGCAAAAGAGGCGGCAATGCAAAGCGGACGGGCAATACTTCCCGAAGTTTCGCCACTTATCACTTTTGATAAGGCACTTGAAGAAATGAAAAAGGATGACTGCTTCTTTGTGTGCTATGAGGATTTTTCCCACACACCGATGACAAAGGTTGTAAATGAGGCAAAGAGCAAGTCACCGGTTCAAACCCTTTCCTTTGCGGTAGGCCCTGAGGGAGGAATTTCCCAAAGGGAGGCACAGCTTTGCAGAGACGGACACATTCCTCTTGCAGGGCTTGGTCCTAGAATATTGCGTACCGAAACGGCACCGCTGTGTGTGCTTAGCGGCGTTATGCTTATGACGGGAAATCTTGATTGATGTATTAAAAAATAAAATTCAGATACGGAGTGTTGATTTTGGCTATTCTTAAAAACAAAAAGGTAAGCGGCGGAAAAAGACCGCTTAGTAAGTCGGACATTGATTTTTATAAGATGACGGGTGTGTTTGCAATTGCGTGCATTTTTGTGCTGCTTGTGCTTAAGATGAAGAGCACCGTGCTTATGAGAGCTGCAAGCGGCGAAGATGTTACATATAACATTTACAAGCTGCTTTCAAGCCCCTTCTTCATTGTGCCGGCAATTATTGCACTTGGTGCCTCAGTTGTATGGTTTGCTTTAAGCAAAAAGAATAAGGTTGACGAATCAAGAAGAATCTTTACAAGCACAAACTGCCTGTCAATAGCACTTTACCTTGCGGTGTTTGCTTTGTGCTTCGGCAGAAACCCCAACAGCGAAAACCACGAGTTTTTCATAACGTTTACAGTAATATGTGCTGTAATTTATTATGTTTCCAAGATTTATAACGCAGATTTTACTATGTTCTCGGTTGTAACGGCAGTAAACTCAATGGCAGTATTTCTTCTTGCAAGTAAATTTGATGTAATGTCGGTGATTTTCAAGCTTGCTGTTGTTGCGGTAAGCGTTGTGGCAATTATTCTTGTTGATAAGAAAATTAAGAGCATGAAGATTTCCAAAAAGAGAAAAAGCGATTATCTTACCGCACCTGCTTATGTGTCGGTTCTTCTTGGTGCTTTCTGTATGTTTATAAGAATGAATACGGCGTTTTCCGCAACCTTTGCAGTTGACAGACTGCTTATGGCATTTTTGGTTGAATACATTGTCTTTGCTATTTATTACACATTAAGACTTATCCGCGATTAAGCTTAAGCTGAGAAAGGAATGAATATAGTGTCTACAAGAGTATTTCAGAACGTAATTAACCAATTAAAGGAAACGGTTGACAGAACGGTTGCCGTTATCGACGATACAGGAGTTGTAATTGCCTGCAGCGAGCTTGTGCGGATAGGTGAAAAGCATACTCATGTGCCTGAGCTTTTCACATCTGACGACGAAATTGTCGTTTCATCGGGCAACACCTACAGACTTATGGGCAGCTTTGCAAAAATCGATAACATTATTATGGTACAGGGCGAGGACAAGGAAAGTGCAGACATCTGTGCGGTTCTTTCTGTGGCATTTACCAACATCAAAAACCTGTACGGTGAAAAATACGACAAGTCAAGCTTTATCAAGAACATCATACTTGATAATATTCTTCCCAGCGATATTTACATAAAGGCAAAGGAGCTTCACTTTAATGCCGAAGCTTCAAGAGCTGTGTTCTTTGTACGCTTTGCTGAAAAGGGTGAGGTTATTCCTTACGACATAATGCAGAATATGTTCCCCGACAAGAATAAGGACTACGTTATCAGTATCGGCGAAAACGATGTTGTGCTTGTAAAGGAAGTAAAGACGAACATCGACTCCAAGGAGCTTGAAAAGACGGCGTACTCAATTGTTGATACCATCAGCGCTGAATTTTTCCATTCCGTAACAATAGGTATCGGCTCTGTTTCCGAGAATATCAAGGACCTTGCAATAGCCTTCAGAGAAAGCCAGGTGGCAATTGAAGTAGGTAAGGTATTTGATACAAAGAAGAGCGTTATCAGCTACGAAAATCTGGGCATAGGCAGACTTATTTATCAGCTTCCCACAACACTTTGCGAAATGTTCCTTCAGGAAGTGTTCAAGAAGGGAAGCTTAGAGAGCCTTGACCACGAAACTCTTATGACCATTCAGGCATTCTTTGAAAATAACCTCAATGTGTCCGAGACCTCAAGAAAGCTGTTTGTACACAGAAACACACTTGTGTACAGACTTGAAAAAATCCGTAAAATCACAGGTCTTGACCTTCGTGAGTTTGAACACGCAATCACCTTCAAGGTTGCACTTATGGTTAAAAAGTACCTTACATCCAAGCCTGTAAAATATTAACGGGAGTACCCAATGATTGAATTTAAGAACGTATCAAAATCATATAACAATAAAGATTTTGTCCTGAAAAATGTGGATTTGCATATCGAAGACGGTGAGTTTGTGTTTATCGTCGGTCCTTCGGGCTCAGGTAAAACCACGCTGACAAAGCTTCTTTTGCGTGAAGAAAAGGTGTCTGAGGGCAGAATTGTGATAAACGGCTACAGACTTGATAAAATGCGTAGCGGAAAGGTGCCCTATCTTCGCCGTGAAATGGGAGTAGTGTTCCAGGATTTCAGACTTTTCCCAAAGAAAACGGTGTACGAAAATGTGGCATTTGCAATGCAGGTTATCGGAGCTCCGGGAAGCTCTATCAAGAAAAGAGTTCCTTTCTTTCTTGACCAGGTGGGACTTGCCGACAAAATGAAGTCTTTCCCCACACAGCTTTCGGGCGGTGAGCAGCAAAGAGTAGCCCTTGCAAGAGCACTTGTAAATAACCCCGATATTATAATTGCCGACGAGCCTACAGGTAATATCGACCCCGAAATGAGCATTGAAATTATGGAGCTGCTTGTCAAGCTCAACGAAAAGCTGGGCAAAACGGTTATCGTCGTAACTCACGAACAGAACCTTGTTGACCGCTACAGAAAGCGTGTTATCACAATCAAGGACGGGGAAATTCTAAATGACAGAATAGGCGGTATGTTCGATGAGTAGATTCAGACTTTTTACCTTTATCAAGGACGGCTTTAAGGGTGTATTCAGAAACGGACTTATGAGCTTTGCCTCCATTCTTGTTCTGTTTTCGGGACTTATCCTTATTGGCATTTTTACAACGCTCATTAAAAACGTAAACTATAACCTTGACAAAATGGATGATTTTAATGAGCTTGTATGCTATATGGAGCTTGAAGCGAACGACGAAACAATAAGAAAGGCGCACGAGGAAATAATGTCTCTTGACAATGTTCTGAAGGTTGCTTTTGTTTCAAAGGAAGAAGCGCTTGAAGCCGAAAAAGCAGAGTACGGCGAGGAATATGCTTTCCTTTTCGATATGTATGATACCGGCAGAGCAAATCCGCTTCCCGATGCCTTTAGAATTGAATACGAGTCTGTTGGCAAGCTGGATGCACTTCAGTATCAGCTTGAAAAGGTTGAGGGAGTACAGCATATAAGAAACAGCAGGGAGATAGCTCAGAATATTGAAAAGTTCAAGAGCGTAATTACCATAGGCGGTACCTGGCTTATGGCATTACTTGTAATTGTTTCTCTCTTTGTTATCTCAAATACAATCAAGC
Source organism: Eubacteriales bacterium (assembly GCA_045646465.1). Classification (GTDB taxonomy): domain Bacteria; phylum Bacillota; class Clostridia; order Oscillospirales; family CAG-382; genus UMGS1387. The sequence continues at coordinate 7,477 of JAZRKT010000106.1, forward strand.
TTACCTTCCATTCACGTGAGCTTGAAATAAGCATTATGAGATATATCGGTGCGACAAAGTTCTATATTACAATGCCCTTTGTTGTGGAGAGTATTATAATTTCCCTTATAGCATCAGGGCTAGGTTATCTTACTCAATGGTATATCTACAGATTTATGGTTGAAAAGCTGGCAGTTGATTATAATATCATCTCCATTGTGCCTTTTGCTGAAATGAATAATCTGTTCCTTGTGATTTTCTTCGGTGCAGGTCTGTTTATAGGTATTTTCGGCGGAGCGATAACCATAAGAAGATATATGAAGGTTTAATTGATGGGAAATTCAATGAAAGGAGACTGTTCACGAAAAATGTCACGTAATATAAAGCGGCTGTTTTCTTTGCTGTGTATGATTACTGTCTTGAGCGTAGTGATTGTGGGTGCTGCAGTTTATAATGCAGGTGCAGCTCTTGCAAATACCGTTGACAGAACCAAAACCATATATGAGCTTGAAAATCAGCTTGGCTCTATGAAAAAGGAACAGTCAAATATCCAAAACCGCATCAATAAGGATAAGGGAGAAATTGCTTCTCTTGAAAGGGAAATACAGAATCTTGACGAAGAAATTTCCGTTCTTACCTCACAAAGCTTTGTTATAGAACAGCTTTACGAGCAATGGCAGGCAGTAAGCGAGGAAGCAAGGCTTGAAATAGAAAGGCTTGAACAGCAAAAGAAGGATGAGCTTGAAGCCTTTGACAGTATGCTCAGAATGTCCTATATGCACGGCGACGATACATATTTTGACCTTGTATTCGGTTCTGAGGATATAGGCGATTTTCTTTCAAGAACAGATATGCTTGCATATCATTTCCAGGCAAATGACAATGTGCTTACTAACCTTTCGTCAACTATTGTTGACCTTGAAGGGGCGGTATCTCAGTACGATAAGTCAATTGAACAGCTTGGCGTTTTTGAAGAAGAGCAGAACGAAATAAAAAAATCCCTTGAAGCAAGAAGCGCCTACGCAGAAAAGCGCAAGGCAGAGCTTAAGGCAAATATTGAGACAAATCAGTCCCAACTTTCGGCAAAGGATAAGGAAATGTCGGATATCGAATCTCGCCTGAAGGAGCTGTACCGTCAGCAGCAGGCTCAGGGCTCGGTTTCTAAATATACGGGCGGAACCTTCTTTACCCCCACAAAAAATTATCGCATTTCATCAGAGTTTGCAAACCGCATAAGCCCTATAACAGGCAAGCGTGAAAATCATAACGGCATCGACTTTGCTGCACCCGGAGGAACTCCTATTTATGCTGCCGAGGCAGGCACAGTTATTGACTCAAGATATTCTTCGTCCTGGGGTAATGTTGTTCAGATAGACCACGGTGGCGGAATTGTTACTCTTTATGCACACTGCAGTGCAAGACTTGTCAGCGCAGGACAGACCGTCAAGCGCGGCGAGACAATAGCTCTTGTAGGTACAACCGGTTGGTCAACAGGAAACCATTTGCATTTTACCGTTTATAAAAACGGTATTGCCGTAAATCCCAGACAGTACCTCGGCTCAATTTGATTTAGAAAGAAAACATAACGGCGGCATTTTTCTGACCGCCGTGTGTTTGTTTTACCGTATAGTTTTTTGTTAAAGGAGCAGTACCGTGAAAAGAAAAATGACATTCTTGCCCGGCTTTCTATTTATACTTGTGGCGGCGTGTTTTTTTACCTTCCAGATTACCTATAACAGAGTAGACAGCGTGTGGCGTGAAAATGTAGACGCAATGATTAAAACAGAGGGTACAAGAATAACAGACGACCTTTCGGCTATGCAGAACGCTGTATCGTCGGGCTATCTGTATGATGTAACCGAGGATGCGCTTCTTGACGGCATTATGAACGGTGGTGTATCGTCACTTGGCGACAGATATGCAATGTACCTCAATAAAAAGCAGTATCAGGATTATATTAAAAGCACAACTGCAAGCACGACTGTGGGCATTGGCGTAAATATGATGTACGATGCAAAGGCGGGCGGAATAAGCGTTATCAGCGTTTATGAGCCTTCTCCTGCAGAAAAGGCGGGGATTGTACCCGGGGATGTTATAACCCATATAGACGGAAATGATGTTTCTTCCCGTGGCTTTTACGGCGCTGTGCTGGAGCTTGACCACGGCAATGCTAACGAAAAAACGATGGTGTCCGTCAGAAAAGTAAACGGCGAAAGCGTTACAACCTTTATTGAAAAAAAAGAGATAGCAGCAGACAGCATATACAGCAAGCGCCTTGGCAACAGTATAGGTCTTATCGGAATATCTGGCTTTGATGCAGATGCCAAGGACGAGTTTGTGAGATGTATGGAGGAGCTTATAGCTTCGGGCTGTGAAAAGCTTATAATCGATGTGAGAAATAATGGCGGAGGAAGCATTGAGTCAGTAACTTCTATTCTTGATTTTCTCCTGCCTGCAGGCACTCTTGTGACGGTAACGTCAAAATCGGGAACTACCAATACCGCAACAAGTGACGTAAATGAAGCTCCTTATCTTGTGGCTGTGCTTGTAAATGAAAGAACGGTGTGCGAGGCAGAAGTTTTTGCTGCGGCGATGAAAAGCCTGGGCGGAGCTGCAATTGTGGGAACAACCACTAGCGGAAAGGCGTCAAAGCAATCGGTATTTCCGCTTCCCGACGGCGGTGCGGTGTGCTTCTCGACGGCATCATACATTCCGTCTGACGGAGTCAGCTTTGACGGCGTGGGAATTATTCCCGATGTCGCCTGCACTCTCAGTGCCGAAAAGCTTATGAGGTTTACCTCTCTTGATGACAGCGAGGACGACCAGCTTCAAAAGGCAATTGAGTATCTTAAAAGTAAGGATGCAAAAAAAATCAATGATTAAGAAAAACATTTATTTTTTTAATATGAGATTTTTCGTCAAAATTCTCTGTACAAAGATGAGCTGTTGTGATATAATAAAAGAAAAAGCAAGAAAATCTGACTGAAGCAGGATGTTGATTATGAATAAAAAGTTTGATAATAGAAACAAAAGAGATAACGGCTACGTAAAAGGTACTAAAAAAGGCTCTTTTGAAAAAAGAAAGCCTTATAATGACGGCAGAAGAAACGACGAATATAACGAAGACCTTGCAAACGGCTCGGTGCCTGGCAGAAACGCTGTAAGGGAGCTTCTGAAATCGGGAAGACACGTTGAAAAAATATACGTCCGTGAGGGTGAGCGAGAGGGCTCAATTACCGTTCTCGCAGCAATGGCTCTTGAAAGAGGAATCCCTCTTATTGAGGTTGATAAGGCAAAGCTTGACAGACTGTGTGGCTTTGAACAGCATCAGGGGATTGTTGCTATTGCCTCGGAAAAGGAGTACGTTGAAATTGAGGACGTGCTTAAAATAGCCGAGGATAGGGGAGAAAAGCCTCTTATAGTAATTGCCGATAACATTTCCGATCCCCATAATCTCGGAGCAATTATCAGATGTGCCGAGGGCGCAGGTGCACACGGTATTATTATTCCCAAAAGAAGAAGTGCCTGCATTACGCCTGCCGTTGCAAAGGCAAGTGCAGGTGCAGTGGAGCATCTTGCGGCTGTAAAGTGTACAAATGTCACTGAAACAATCAAAAAGCTTAAGGAATACGGACTGTGGATAGTCGCAGCTGAAGCCGACGGCGAGGACTACACAAAAATTGATTTTGACGTTCCGTGTGCCATAGTGCTTGGAAGCGAGGAACACGGCGTGTCGGAGCTTGTGCGTAAGAATTGTGACTATGTTGCATCGCTTCCAATGAGAGGAAATGTAAACTCGCTTAATGTGTCAACAGCATCTGCGGTACTGCTTTACGAGGCAATACGGCAGAGAGGATATAAATTATAAGGAGGTAACAAGGGTGCAGGATAATAAAGAACGTCTTGAAAATGAGGACGTGTCGGTTGAAAAAGAAGAAATTTCCGAAGTAATGGAAAATCAGGAAAGTCTTTTCGGGGACGATGAGGTGTTTACCGAGGCTATCGTTGTAGAAAAGGAAGAAATACCCGTTAATTCATCTGCTGATGAAGGAGAAAAAACTCCGTCAAGCAACGGAGATACAGCGGTGTTCAGCTTTGCAAAGGAAAAGCATCAGCACTCGGCAATAGGCCACGAGGAGCTGACGGTGTCTGATATCGAAAGCAGCGCAAAGGATTATTATAATGCAAATCACGCAGGCGATATAGAGAATAAGGTTAAGGAGCTTCGAAGCCTTGCAAACGGCGGCTTTGACGGCGCCGATTCATCATCCGCTGACGTGTTTGTTCCCGTATCCGATGAGGCTGACGACGATAAGAAAAAGGATAAGAAGAAAAAGAAAAAACGTGGCTACGTTTCCAATGAGGATATGGAGCTTCTGTCGGGACTTGGCGGAGAAACGCTTCACCCGTCTACTACTTTTTCAGATAAAACTCAGGAAATTGATGAGGTTGTGACAGAGGTCGCCGAAAAGGAAAAAATACCCGTAAACCAAGAAGATTTTGACCAGGCAGTTGAATTTGACGAGGTTGACGATGGCATCACCGAGGAAGAAAAACAGCTTTTCGTAGCTCTGGGCGGCAAAGAAGAAAACGCGGGCGAGCACTTTAAAAAGTATGAAAATATGTACGAAGACGATGACGACGAGGATGAATATACCTCACGGGAGCAGGACGGCACAATCCTTATGACTCTCAGAAAAAAAGCAATGCGCGGTATGCTGTCGGCTTTTGTCACACTTGTTACGGCAATGGTATGTATATACTTTGAAACGGCGGCGACAACATCGCTTCCCAATCCCGCGGTGCTTGAAGCAGGTAAATTCGGAGTTACATATTCAATGACAATGCTCCAGCTTCTTTTCCTGTGTGTGCTGTTTAACCTTGACGGAATGGGACGTGCATTTAAGGCACTTCGTCCTTCAAAGGCAAACGCCGAAGGCTTTGCGGCGGCGGCTTTTTGCGTTTGTACCCTTCACTCGGTTGTTTCGTGTATTGTCGCAGGCACAGACATTTCGCTCCGTTCGTACTGCTCTGCAGGATGTATTGCTATAGTTCTGCTGTCCCTTAACAGCTTCTTCAAGGCGCAGACGACTCTCAGCTCCTTCTGCATAGCGGCATCTAAAAAGCCTAAGTTTTCCTGCGAAGCTCTTGACAGAGCCTGTGATGAATCAGTGTGCCTCGAATCACTTCTTGACAAGGATTCTTTTGCGGTAACGGTTGGAAAAAGCGACTTTGTTGAAGGCTTCTTCAAAAAGGTGCGCAAAAATCCTGCGGCTGCTGCAGACAGCGCAAAGCGTATTCTGATAGTTGAGGTTGTTGCGTTGTTTATAGGTGTTGTATCGGGACTTTTGGCTTGGGGCTTTTATGAAGGCTTTACGGCGTTTACCGTTGTTTCACTTGTGTCACTTCCCGTAAACGGACTGCTTGCAACGTCTTTGCCCTTCTTTAAGGCGAACTCTAAGGCGATGGATACGCAGACAGCGTATATTGGTGAAGCGGTGTGCGATGCTTATGAAGATGCAAATGTAATTTCCTTTGACGATACAGAGGTATTTCCTCCAAAAGGTGTCAAGGTGTCAAGCATAAAGACATATGAAAATAACCGTATTGATAAGGTTATACTTTATATGGCAAGGATTTTTGATGAGCTTCGTGGACCCCTTTCCTTTGTGTTTGCAAACTCGGTGCAGAATATTGACGAGGTTGTAGGCAATGCTCAGATTAAAGAAGTGCTTGATAACGGGATAAAAGCCGAAATTGACGGCAAGAGAATTCTTGTGGGCAAGAGCGACTTTATGACGGAAAACGGACTTGTTCCTGTTGTTGATAATATCGACGAGGCCTTCCTTAGCTCAATGGGTAATATAATTTATATGTCACTTGACGGCTCCCTTGCGGCTAAGTTCTATATCAAGTATGCTATCAATAAGGAGTTTGAAGGAATGCTCCGTTCCTTCTATGACACAGGCGTGGGCGTTGGAATAAAGACGCTTGACCCAGGTATTACAAAGGAATTTATTGAGGGCTTCCTCAGAAATACTAATTACCCCATAGTTGTTATCAGCAAGACAAAGGAATATGCAGGTGTTTCAACGGTTGCAGAAAACACAAAGAGCACAATTATTTCTCTGTCGGGAGTACATAACTTCCTAAAAGGCTTTATAAGAGCAGATAAGCTTAGAAATATTTACCGCACAAACTTCAGCTTCGGATTTATTTCTATGATATTGGGATTTGTTATATCGGCAGCAGGAGTTTTGCTTCTAGGAAGCGGTGCTATGAGCGTACTGTTTGTTGCGGTGTTCCAGATAATCTGGTGCTTTCCTGCAATACTTATTTCTGCGTTTTCAAAGTAAATACATTAAAGACTGTGAGAAATCACGGTCTTTTTTGTACAAAAAAGCACCTCCGAAAGAGTTTATCTTCGGGGGTGCATCTTTGTTTGCGGAGTTTTTTTACTGATTAAAGTCTGTCAAGTACACTTACAAGTGCTTCATAAGCAATTGTATATGTTTTCTGCTTGTCTGTTTCAAAGCTCTTGACAAGCTCACTTGCATCGTCGGGGATTTTATAATCGAACAGGTGAGGCTCAAGACTGAGATATCCGTCGTACCCGTTTTTATAAAGATCACGGAGAATTTCCTCAATTTTGCCTTCTCCCATACCTGCAGGAAGAACGCCTACTCCGTCGGTGTTGTCTTTGATGTGGATATATTCAATGTAAGGCTTTAACATTTCGTAAGCTTCCATTGTTTCCTGTCCGCATTCGATAAAGTTGGAAAAGTCAAATACAGCTCTGAAGTTGGGTGACTGAATCTTTTCAAAGAGTACCTTGCATCTTCTTGCAATGTTGCCGTAAATGCCCTTTTCGTTTTCGTGAAGAAGAATGACACCTTGCTCCTCGGCGTATTTTACCATACGTGTTAGCTTTTCAACTACAAAGTCTGTGTATGTATCGTAGTCCTCACCTTCAGGAAGGAAGAAAGAGAACATTCTTATGTATTTTGCACCAATAGCTTTTGTAATTTTCACGGTGTTTTTGAAAAGCTCAAAGTGTTCTTCAAAGTCGTCTTCGGGCTTGATTTTTCCGATGGGCGAACCTGCCGAGGAAGCCGTGATACCGTATTTTTTCATACAAGCAATAAGCTCTGCTGTTTCCTCGTCATTAAGCGAAGAAATGTTTTTGCCGTTAATTAGTCTGGGCTCAAAAAATTCAATTCCAAGCTTTTTAATGGTTTCAAACTGAGTAACAATATCAGTTGCTGCTTCATCGCAGAAGCCTGAAATCTTATAGTTTTTATACATAACCATACCTCCAATATTTTATAATTGTACACTATATATATTATAACATACAAAACTTTCAAAATCAACAGTTATTTGTAGTAGTCAAATTCTACATCATAAATGTTAACGGTGTCGCCGTCTTTGATGCCCTTTTCTTCAAGAGCTGAAATAATGCCGCTGTTTCTCAGTACCTTCTGGAAATAGGAGGACGATTCGTAGTCGTTGAAGTTGATGGACTCAATAACCTTGACAATTCTGGGAGCTTCAACGTAGTAAACGCCGTTGACGTTTTTGACGGTGATTTCCTCTGATTCAAGGTCAACAGTTGTTTCTTCCTCAACAACATAGTCAGCCTCATATATTTTAAGGGGAGGCAGGTCGCACAGCTTCTTTGCGATAAGTTCCTTAAGCTCGTCTGTGCCTTCGCCGATACCTGCACACATAAATACAATGTCAAGACCGTTGTCCTTTGCGAACTTTTCAAGCTTTGCCTTGTTTTCCTCAGGCATCATATCAATTTTGTTGGCAGCTATAATGCGGGGACGGCTTGCAAGCTCGGGACTGTACTTTTCAAGCTCCTCGTTGATTACAAGAATATCGTCAACAGGGTCTCTGCCCTCTATTCCCGAAGCATCAACAACGTTTACAAGCAGTCTGCAACGCTCAACGTGCCTTAAGAATTGATGCCCCAAGCCTTCGCCTGCACTTGCACCCTCAATAAGACCGGGAATGTCTGCAAGAACGTAGCTTCCTGCCTTTGCATCAACAACGCCTAAAACAGGGGATAGGGTAGTGAAGTGATATTCTGCAATTTTGGGCTTTGCGGCGCTGACCATTGAAACAATGGTGCTTTTTCCGGCACTTGGCATACCTACAAGACCTGCATCTGCAAGCATTTTCAGCTCAAGCTCAACTTCCATTTCCTTGCCTTTGATTCCTGCTTTGGCAAAGTTGGGTGCCTGTCTTACGGGATTTGCAAAGTGAGTGTTGCCAAAGCCGCCCTTGCCGCCCTTAAGAATGGTAAATCTTCCTGTTTCGGCAACGTCCGCATCAGACATATCCTTTATGATTCTGCCGCTTTGAGCGTCCTTTATAATAGTTCCGGGAGGAACAGGAATTTCGATGTTTTCGGCAGTTGCACCGTGGAACTTTTTGGCTGTTCCGTCTCCTCCGTTGGGAGCAACGAATTTTCTTCTGTACTTGAAGTCGAGAAGAGTGTTCTTGCCCTCGTCTGCAACAAATATAACGTCTCCGCCCTTGCCACCGTCGCCTCCGTCGGGACCGCCATGGGATACGTATTTTTCACGTCGGAAGGAAACACAGCCGTTTCCGCCGTTGCCTGCTTTGATGTATATTTTTACTTTATCTATAAACATAAATCTACCTCCTGTTCAGTTAGTTTATGTTTGGTTTTTTGTCGCTTTCTTGAAAGAAAGCTCCGCAAAGAACTTTAAATTGGCTGTCGCCGCTGTTGAACAATTATTTGAAAGCAGTCTTTGAGTTGTTTAGACTCAAAGACGGATATTTACGACAAAACATTGCCTTGTGCACAAAATGAACTTTAAGCAGTCGCAACTGCTGTTTAAGTAGTTGTGACGGCCTTTACGGGATGTGAAAACACATTATTACGCGAGGTTGCCTGCGACAATTGCTGTCGGGCTATCCCGACAAAAAGGAAGGCTGTCATGAAGACAGCCTTAATAACATTATTTACAAAGCTTATGCTTCGTATACGCTTACGCGCTTCTTTCCGCCCGCCATGTGTTCAAACTTTACCTTACCTGCGATAAGAGCAAAGAGTGTATCGTCAGTACCGATACCAACGTTGTTGCCGGGATGGATATGTGTACCGCGCTGTCTTACAATGATGTTACCTGCAAGAACAGGCTGACCGTCTGCACGCTTTACACCGAGTCTCTTGGATTCGGAGTCACGGCCGTTCTTTGTAGAACCTACACCTTTTTTATGAGCAAAAAACTGAATGCTTAATCTTAACATTATCTTACACCTCCGTTGAAATTGTTACGTATTCGGGATAAGCCTCTGCCAAATCGGCAATATAGCTTTTGTACCCTTCTGCCACACGCTTGATGTCGTTCTTTCTTTTGATGTTGCCATCACTTTCAAGAATAACAATATTAACGCTTGGCACTTCTTCATCGACCTCAAGAGAAAGGTCAATTCCGAATTGTTCGAGAATGTTTACCACAAGTTCCGTCGCACTGCTTACTGCGGCACAGATTATATCCGAGCCTTCCTCAGCATATCCCGAATGACCCTCGGTGCCGATTCTTGTATAAACGGTTTCGTCGCTTTGTGTAAAGGTTACTCTCGTCATTTTTCTTAGCCTATCTTAGTGATCTGTACCTTGGAATAGGGCTGTCTGTGTCCCTGCTTCTTCTTTTCGCCCTTCTTGGACTTGTACTTGAACACTACAATCTTCTTTGCCTTTGCATTTCTGAGAACAGTACCTTCAGCCTTAACGCCTGTATCGCCAGTCTTGATACCGTCGTCTGTGGAAACTGCAATAACGTCAAAAGAAACCTTTTCATTTTCTTCTACGCCGAGCTTCTCAACGAAAATGATGTCGCCTTCCTGAACCTTATACTGCTTTCCGCCTGTAGTAATGATTGCGTACACGAAAAGCACCTCCTTAATAATTAGAACTCGCTGAACACGGGCTTTTGCTCTGCTTTTTATATTCCAAAAAAGTCCGCAAAATTACCTGCCCTTATCATGCGGCTTTGTTAGTATAGCATACATTTGCTTACTTGTCAAGGGGTTTTGACGATTTTCTTTATTTTTCTGTTGTAGCTTCTTGGACTGTGATACTTTCCTCGCCCAGGGACGCGACGATTTCATTAAGAAGCATTTCAAAGTGCTCGTCGCTGTTTTTAACAAAAGACATTTGCGCACTGATTACATTTTCACCGTATTGGTTAAATGAAACTATTGAAGAAAACTCACCATCGTATTCAAGGAAAACTGCAAAATCACCGGAAAAATCCGCAGGCTGAATGTATCCTCTGCTGTTTGAAAGAACTGTTGTTGCGGCAATCATATTTGCACCGAAGCGTGCGTTAATTATTGATGCAAAATTGTTGATGCTAAAACGGTTAAGCTCAATAATTTTTTCAAAATCAAAAGCATCCTCGCCTTCGGGGTAATTTGCTCTCATAAATTCAAGGATTTTATCTTTGTTGAGATGTATATACTTAACACTTTTTGGCTCATCGTAATTTACGGAGGAAATGGTTGCTATCTGCTCTGCCACCTCGCTGTCGGCGGTATACATTGCGACAAATTCTTTGGAATCGGCAAGCTCTGCAGACTGCTTTGTAAGCTCTATGGCTTCTTCGATGTAAAAGCTGTCATCGGTATGTGGAGATTCAACGGTAAATGTGGAATCAGCCTTTTTGCCGCTTTCCTCTTTTATGGCGCAGCCGCTTAATGAAAGAATCGTTACGACAAGTATTATCAAGAATTTTTCCATAATAATATCCTCCTTTTAAGTATGTATTAGTGATGGCTCGATTATAGCACATACGTGTGTCAATGTCAATAAAAAATGTTTTTTGGGATAGTTTTATGACTGGCATAGGTGCTTGCTTAAATTGGAAATGTGACATTCAAAACAGGCATTCTTTTAACATAATATATTCTTACGGCTGTGATAGCTAAATAGAGCTTTTGATAGTCTTTTCAGAAAACAAATCGTACTCTTGCGTTACAAAAAAAGTCTGCCCCAAATCTCTTTGAGGCAGTCACCGTGAAAAGTCAAATATTGAACATAATGTCGCTGTAAGTTGGAACAGGCCAGATTGTCTTGGGAATACTGGGTTCAATTTCGTCAACAATTGCACGCATTTTCTGCATTACGTCGAAAACCTTGTCTCTGTAATAAAGAGCTCTGTCGTATGCTTCGTAGGCGGGCACGTTTGAAACTGCTTTTTCAAGCACCTTAACCATTGAGTACAGCTCATTGTTAAGAGTCGAAAGCTTTACAAGAAGCTCAGTTTCTGGAGTTGCATCAATGTAATCTGCAACTGCTTTCTTTGCGGAAATATCCCTTGCAAGGTGGGCGCTGTATTCACATATTGCGGGGATTATCTGCTTTTTCATAATATCCACCATTGTAAGCGCCTCGATGTTTATGGTCTTTGAGTAAATACCGTAGAGAATTTCAAGACGTGAATACATTTCTGTTTCGCTGAACACCTTGTGCCTTGAGAAAAGCTTTACGTTTTCCTTGTCCACAAAGTGAGGAAGTGCCGCAACGGTGTTGGGATAATTGTGAATTCCTCTTTTCTCCGCCTCAGCCTTCCACTCGTCGGAATAGCAGTTGCCGTTGAAGATAATCTTTTTGTGATTTTTGATGGTCTTCTTGATAAGAGAATTAAGAGCTTTTTTGAAATCCTTTGCCTTTTCAAGCTCTTCGGCAAACTGTCTGAGCTCTTCCGCAACAATTGTGTTAAGCACTATATTTGCATCTGAAATTGACTGAGATGAGCCGCACATTCTGAACTCAAACTTGTTACCCGTAAAGGCAAAGGGACTTGTTCTGTTTCTGTCGGTTGTGTCTTTGGGGAAGCTGGGAAGCACGTGAACGCCTATTTCCATAGTTTTCTTTTCGGCGCCTCCGTAGCTCTTGCCTGCTTCAAGGGCTTCTAAGATTGCCTGAAGCTCGTCACCTATAAACATCGAAACAATTGCAGGAGGCGCTTCGTTTGCACCCAGTCTGTGGTCATTTCCTGCGCAGGCAACGGAAATTCTCAATATATCCTGATACTCGTCAACCGCCTTGATAACGGCAACAAAGAACAGTAAAAACTGAGCATTTTCGTGGGGAGTTTTACCCGGGTCAAGAAGATTTACACCCGTGTCGGTGCACATTGACCAGTTGTTATGCTTACCACTTCCGTTTACGCCTGCAAAGGGCTTTTCGTGGAGCAGGCACACAAGGTTGTGCTTTTCTGCCGTTTTTCTCATAAGCTCCATAATGAGCTGGTTGTGGTCGGTTGCAAGGTTACTTGTTGTAAATATGGGAGCAAGCTCATGCTGAGCCGGAGCCGCCTCGTTGTGCTTTGTCTTGGAAAGCACGCCGAACTTCCATAGTTCCTCGTCAAGCTCCTTCATAAAGGCTGCAATTCTCGGCTTAATTGCACCGAAATAGTGGTCGTCCATTTCCTGACCCTTGGGGGGCATTGCACCAAAAAGGGTACGTCCGCAGAAAATAAGGTCTTCACGCTTGTCGTACTTTTCCTTGTCAATAAGAAAATACTCCTGCTCGGCGCCTGCGGTAGTGTTTACGCGCTTGGCACTTGTATTGCCGAAAAGGCGAAGAATTCTCAATGCCTGCTCGTTAATTGCTTCCATTGAGTGAAGCAGAGGTGTCTTTTTGTCAAGCGCCTCTCCGCCGTAGGAGCAGAAAACGGTAGGGATAAACAGTGAGCCGTCCTTTACAAAAGCATATGATGTGGGGTCCCACGCAGTATAACCTCTTGCTTCAAAGGTAGCTCTCAGACCTCCTGAAGGAAAACTTGAAGCATCTGTTTCGCCCTTGATAAGCTCCTTTCCCGAAAACTCCATAATTACATGGCAGTTGGAAACAGGGGTTATAAAGCTGTCGTGCTTTTCTGCAGTAATTCCCGTAAGGGGCTGGAACCAATGGGTAAAATGGGTTGCGCCAAGCTCTACAGCCCAGTCCTTCATGGCATTTGCCACGATGTTCGCAACATTTATATCAAGGTCAGCACCGTTTTCCACGGTTTTACGTAAGGATTTATAGACATCCTTGGGAAGCTTGTCTCGCATCACGTCGTCATTGAAGACGTTGGACGCAAAAATTTCGGGTATTGAACTCATAAGGTGTTGTTCCTTTCAAAAGGTTAAGATAAATTTATGTGTACGTCTCCTTTACACAATCTGAAAAATATAAAACTTCAGGTAGTTTGTTTCAGGTACATCGGGAAGTATGGGGTGGTCACAGCATTGCTGTCTTTGCTCAATTTGTCTTAAGGTCACGCCAGCATCGTGAGCAGCATCGTTGAGCATTGTGCGGAAAAGACTGTCACTCATAAAATGGGAGCAGGAACAGGTTGCAAGGTATCCGCCTCTTGGAAGAAGCTTCATAGCCTTGAGGTTTATTTCCTTGTAGCCCTTTCTTGCGCTTTCAATTGTGCTTCTGCTTTTGGTAAAGGCAGGCGGATCGAGAATAATATAGTCAAAATCGCACTTTTTTAAGTTATACATATCAGTTAAGAGCTCAAAAACATTTGCGCACACAAAGTCCATTTTATCTTCAAGTCCGTTAAGATGGGCATTTTTCTTTGTCTGCTCTATGGCACTTTCCGATATATCAACCGCTGTTACGTGTTGAGCCGCGCCTTTTGCACAGTTCAGAGCAAATGAGCCTGTATGGGTAAAGCAGTCAAGCACCTTTTTGCCTTTTGCAATTTTTGCTGCCGCACGTCTGTTATACTTCTGGTCAAGGAAAAAGCCTGTTTTCTGACCGTTTATATAGTCAACCTCGTATTTTATGCCGTTTTCGGTAATGATTACTTTGCCGTCGCCACAATTATCCACGCCCTCAAGCTCATAATAGCCCTTGTAGGTTTCCATACCTTCAAGAGTGCGGACAGCCACATCGTTTCTCTCGTATATGACGGTTATCTTTTCGCCGTATTCCCTGAGAATATCAACAGCTGCCTTAAAGATAAAATGCTTTACCTTTTCAATACCGAGACTTAAAACTTCCGCAACAAGTACGTCCTCAAATTTATCAAGAGTAAGACCGGGAAAAGAATCCGCCTCGCCGAAAATAAGTCTGCAGGAGGAAAAATCCTCACCCATCACCGTTTTGCGATAATCTATTGCGTATCTTACACGGCGTGTCCAGAAGAATTGGTCAAACTTATCGTTGGCATTGCGTGATATGATACGTATTCTGATTTTTGAGTTGTCATTTATAAATCCTGTGCCGAGAAAGGTACCCTTTCCTGAGCGCACGTCAACGAGAGTGCCGTTTTCGTAATTTCCGAGAATGCTTAGCACCTCATCTGCATAAACCCAAGGGTGACCTTTGTCAAGGCTTTTCTTTGCCTTATCTGTTACAACGGCAACGGGAAAATTTCTGTCAGCCAAAATTATTCCTCCACAGGTGTCTTGTCAAGCTTTGAGTAGCTTTCTTCTTCCATTGCAAAGTAGTCAATATCAGTTCTGTAGTTTTCCTTTGAATTGAATTCTGCCTGAGAACCGTAATCAACATCTATCTGATTGATGATGCCGTTCTTGTCAAGACCTGCGCTTATAATGCAGATGCCATCAAAGCCGTAGTACTGTTCAATGTTCCAGGTATCCTTAAGCACCTCGGCTGTCATAGTGTTCCATTCGTCGCTGTCTTTTTTCTTGCTGAAGCCGACGGTAAGAAAAACATCGTCATACTTTCCAAAGCTCAGCTTGCCCCCGTTATATGCAGGGTAATTGAATATGATTTCTTCGTCTGTAACGAAAAGGCAGGTTTCCCACATTGCTTCGCCTGCCTTAAGTGCAAAGCTTTGTGCAAGCTTTTCCCAGCTGTCGCCGATTTTCACACCGCAAAGAGAAAACTTGCCATCATTGATATATATTTCATCAGAGCCGAAAGCTCTTGAGCTGTATGCGCCCTCTGTAATTGTCACATGGCTGTTAAAGGCAATTGTCTCACTTTCATTTTGTCCTTCGGCAACAAGCACATCGGGAGTGAAAACATAGCTTTTCCCCAGTGAACACGATACAAGCATAAGTAATGTGCAAAGCACAGATAAAGATGTAACAATAATTTTTTTCATAATCATTCTCCTGTCCTGTAAAGCTTACTTTTATTTCAATTATATACTATACTACAAACTTCCGTAAAAGTCAATATTTTTATGTTTGTTTTATACTGCAATTTATACTTACACCTGCTTTAACAAAAAAACACTTGACAAATCGGCAAAAAAGCTATATAATAACCACAACAATCCGCAATGACGGAAAACCGAGCATTGATTTTTTCAAAGAGAGTGCACGTAGCTGTGAGTGCATAGAAAGAAATGCTTTTTCCATTCCTGAGCGGCAGGGCGACGAGCTTTGCGTATTTTCTGCGTTAAAGAATAAGAGTTAAACACAAGGTGGTACCGTGTAAAATTTGCACCCTTGATTCCAGTACGGATTCGAGGGTGCTTTTTGTTTGTTTTCAAAAAAATATATATCCCAAAGGAGAAAAAGAAAATGTTAGACTTAAAGTTTGTCAGAGAAAACCCTGAAATTGTAAAGCAGAATATCAGAAACAAGTTCCAGGATGCAAAGCTTCCTCTTGTTGACGAGGTTATCGAGCTTGACGTTAAGGACAGAGCACTTAAGCAGGAGGCAGAGGCTATCCGTGCAGACAGAAACAAGTATTCAAAGCAGATTGGTATTCTTATGGGTCAGGGCAAAAAGGAAGAAGCAGAGGCTATGAAAAAGCTTGTTACCGAGCAGGCTGACAAAATGGCAGCTCTCGAAGCTGAAGAAGCGACTGTTGCCGAGCGCATCAAGACCATTATGATGACTATACCCAACATCATCGACCCCAGCGTTCCCATAGGTAAGGACGACAGCGAAAACGTTGAAGTTCAGAGATATGGCGAGCCTGCCACCCCCGACTTTGAAATTCCTTATCACACAGATATTTTTGAGTCCTTTGACGGAATAGACCTTGACAGTGCAAGAAAGGTTGCAGGCAACGGCTTTTACTACCTTATGGGCGACGTTGCAAGAATTCATTCCGCAGTTATTTCCTATGCAAGAGACTTTATGATTGGAAGAGGCTTTACCTACTGTATTCCTCCCTTTATGATAAGAAGCGAGGTTGTAACAGGCGTTATGTCCTTTGCAGAAATGGATGCTATGATGTACAAGATTGAAGGCGAAGACCTTTACCTTATCGGTACAAGTGAGCATTCAATGATTGGTAAGTTTATTGACACCATCATCCCCGAAGAAAAGCTTCCCTATACTCTTACCAGCTATTCTCCCTGCTTCAGAAAGGAAAAGGGCGCTCATGGTATTGAGGAAAGAGGTGTTTACAGAATTCACCAGTTTGAAAAGCAGGAAATGATTGTTGTTTGTAAACCCGAGGACAGCTTCAAGTGGTACGACAAGCTGTGGCAGAACACCGTTGACCTTTTCAGAAGCCTTGATATTCCCGTGAGAACACTTGAGTGCTGCTCAGGCGACCTTGCAGACCTTAAGGTTAAGAGTGTTGACGTTGAAGCGTGGAGCCCCAGACAGCAGAAGTACTTTGAAGTAGGCTCCTGCTCAAACCTCGGTGAGGCTCAGGCAAGAAGACTTAAGATAAGAGTAAACGGCAAGGACGGTAAGTACTTTGCCCACACCCTTAACAACACCGTTGTAGCTCCTCCCAGAATGCTTATTGCGTTCTTTGAAAACAATCTTCAGGCTGACGGTTCTGTTCGCATTCCCGAAGCACTCAGACCTTACATGGGCGGTCTTGAAAAGATAGTTCCCAAAGTCGAGGCTACTCGACACTGATTTTCGTAGGATTCCTCGGATGATATTCGATTATCTGTTCTCGTAAAGGACGTTTTGAACACCTTAAACGCAAGTGTTCAAAACTACTTAAGGTTCATTCTCAGCCTCAATTTGAGTTGAGTTCAATTTATCCGTCCTTGCATCAAATAACGACGCAAGGACTACTGAAAAGGTTTGCTTTTGTGTAGAATTGTTTGTTTAATCATAAATAAATTCAACAACGGCGATAGCCAAAATAAAGTTCTTTGGGTCGCTTTCTTTCAAGAAAGCGACAAACCCGTTACACAAACTATCTAAAGGTGAATATGAAAATAAGAGAAATGCAGGACGAAATACTTCGTCTGAAGAAAGAAAAGGATTTTTGCATACTTGCTCACACTTATCAGACACCCGACATATGCGAAATTGCGGATTTTGTGGGTGATTCATATGCGTTAAGCGTTAAGGCACAGGGTGTTGAAAACAAAAACGTGCTTATGTGCGGAGTGCGCTTTATGGCGGAAACGGTGAAGATTTTATCACCCGAAAAGCGTGTATATCTTTCCCATAAGGATGCAGGCTGTCCTATGGCAGAGCAGTTTACACGGGACTATATTTTAGCACACAAAAAGCGTTTTCCTGACTATAAGGTTGTGGCGTACATCAACACAACAGCTGAGCTTAAAACGGTGTGCGATGTGTGCGTTACAAGCTCGTCGGCTCTCAAAATAGTAAAAAATCTTGACAGCGACAAAATCCTGTTTATCCCCGATATAAACCTTGGCTCATACATTGCAAAAATGTGTCCCGATAAGGATATTCAGCTTCTTCACGGTGGCTGTCCCGTTCACGGAAGTATCACCGAAGAAGAAGTGCTGATGGCTAAGAAGGCACATCCCAATGCACTGTTCCTCGTTCATCCCGAATGTACTCCCGATGTTGTAAAGCACGCTGATATGGCAGGCTCCACAAAGGACATTATGGACTATGCAACAGAGAGTAGTGCAAAGGAGTTTATTGTAGGTACCGAAAACAGCACGGCAGAGCATCTTGCTCTTGCTTGCCCCGACAAAAAGTTTTATGTACTGTCAAAAAATCTCATATGCCCCGATATGAAGCTTACCACACTTTCGGGTGTTCTTTCAGCTCTTTGTGACAGTGGCGAGGAGATTGTGCTTGACAGCGAAATAATAAGCAAAGCCAAAAAATGCATTGATGAAATGTTAAGGCTTGGAAAATAAAAAGCGAAAGGCGGTTATCATTATGAAAAAGATTTTAGCGGTAATTCTTGCAGGTATGTTTACACTTGCGGCACTTGTTTCCTGCACGGCACCTGCACAGGAAGATATAGTTGCCGACAACACAAACGAAACCACTGTTGACCCTCAGATTGAAGGCGAAGAAGCTGTTCTTCCTGAAGCGGAAGAAGACATCACCGAAGACGGAACACAGGAAGGCACGGCAATGACAGAAAGCTTTGCTTCCGTTGCGGAATTTCTTGAAGCTTATCCCACCATCGGCGATACCCTTAAGGAAGCTTTTGGCGGCGAAATGGACATAGAGCTTGAAGCACGCGGAAACAAGCTTGTTTACCTTTTTAGCACAGATATATTTGACGAATTTGCACAGCAGAATCCCGAAGCCATAAACGAAATTTCCACTGAGGTTTTCGGCAACCTTGCTCCCACTCTCGGACAGGCACTTTTAAGTATGCAGAAGTCCATTCCTTCACTTGAAGCTCTCATTATCGAGCTTCGCGACTCACAGGGAAAAGTTGTATACAACGACGAAATCACACCCGATGATGTTGAAGTGGAGGAAGGTGCAGATATCAACTATGAGGAATTTGCGGAAGGCATGACTGTAGCCGACTACGCAGCAGTTCTTTCTCAGACAGAGGTTTACTCCGACGAAACCTTCGTTGTAACAATCGAAGCAAGAGGTAACAACCTTGCATACATCTACACCCTTAAGGAACAGCTTGATGTTACTAACGAATTTATCACTTCTCTTGACGAAAGCTACTCCTACGCAGAGGAAACTCTTTCTCCCGTATACGTTGCTCTTAAGGCTGCTATGCCTGACCTCGAATATGTTATTTACGAGTACGTAAATGCTGACGGAAGTGTTATTGCAGCTTATGAGTATGCGGAATAGTTGTACAGGTTGAACAACCGATTTCGGGCCGTTTCTTATGAAACGGCTCTTTTGGGAAATTGTTGAAAACAAACTTGACACGACTGATTTTGCATTGTATAATGAAGCAAATGAGTATTCCATTGTCTGCATAAAAGACGAAGATGTTGCAATTTTTTCCCCGAGGAAGGACACAGACCAGAAATTGCAGGAAGAAAAGAAATTACTTATAAGGCGGTAGCAAAAATTAGAATCAAGTGATTTTTGTAAGGAGAAAATAGTATGTTTGAACTTAAGACTAAAAAAGCAGTTATTGCGGTTGACTGGGAAGGCGCAAGCGTTGCCTCTGTCAAGGTTGGAGAAAAAGAGCTTATCGGCGGCAGAAAGCCTCTGTTCACTTTAAGACTCAGAGACAGCGATGCGGTAGCTCACGAATTCGGTGCATATGAGGCAAAGAATTGTGAAGTAAACGGTAATAAGGCTGTATATTCCGGCTTTGAATTTGACGTAAAGGTTATTGTTACTCTGGAAGGCGAAAACAGAGCAGAGTGGAGAATTGCAGTTGAAAACAATACGGATATGCTTGTTGAATGGGTAATCTTCCCCGAAGCGGTATTCAAGCCTCTTAATAAAAACGGCGGTGACGGCAGCGTTGTATGTACATATAACGAGGGTACAGTATGTGAAAACATCGACCTTCATAAGAGCACCCTTGTTCCCGAATATCCTTCACGCGGTGATTATATGATGTTCCCTTATATGCTCTTTGGTCAGTTTATGTGTTATCAGACAAAGGGCAGCGGTCTGTATCTCGGTGCAGAGGATGCTGACAGAGCTCCCAAGGGAATTGACTTTTTCAAAAATGATGACGGCTGCAATGTTGATATGTTCTTCAGACATTTCCCCGGAATTAACTACGGCGACAATATGAGCCTTGAGTATCCTCTTGTATGGCAGGGCTATGAAGGCACCTGGCACGACGGTGTTCAGCTTTATAAGAACTGGTTTGAAAAGAACCTTCCCGACAATGTAAAGAAGATAGGCGAAAACCCCGCAATCCCCGAATGGTATAAGGATTCTCCTCTTGTTATCACATACCCTGTTAGAGGTATTCACGATATGGACAAGATGGATCCCAACGAGCTTTTTCCTTATGAAAATGCACTTCCTACAATTGATGAAATAGCAGAAAAGGTTGACTCACGTCTTCTTGTCCTTCTTATGCATTGGGAAGGTACAGCACCCTGGGCGCCTCCTTATGTATGGCCTCCTTACGGTGGAGAAGATATGTTCAATGCCTTTGCTGACAAGCTTCACGACAGAAAGCACATTCTCGGTGTTTACTGCTCGGGCTTTGGCTTTACAAAGCAGTCAAACCTTATTGCAGAATATAACAACGAAGAAAGAATTGAAAAGGAAAACCTTAAGGATGCCTTCTGTGCTTCTCCTGCAGGGGTTGCCGAAATCAGCCGTATCTGTTCAGGTCAGCGTTCGGGCTACGATATCTGTGCCGCTTGTGAAAAGGGAAGAAAGCTTCTTGACGAAGCATATTTGCCTCTGTTCAACAGTAAGGTAGACTACTGCCAGATTCTTGACCAAAACCACGGCGGAAGCCAGTACTTCTGTTACAGTAAGGAGCACGGACATCCTCATGGTCCCGGTAAATGGATGACTAGCAATATGAGAAACCTCCTTGACGGCTGGAACAAGATGGGCAATGGCAAGCTGTTCGGGTGCGAATCTGCTTCTGCAGAGCCTTATATCGGAAATCTCCTCTTCAGCGATAACAGATATGAGCTTAACTGGCGTCTTGGCAGACCTGAGCCTGTGTACTCCTACATTTACCACGAATATCTGCGTAACTTTATGGGTAACCAGGTATGCAGTCCTCTTACAAACGCTAAGGACAGTATGTGCGTAAGAATGGCTTATTCTTTTGCGGCAGGCGATTGCATGACAATGGTTCTTACTCCCTTTGGCAAGATTATGACAAACTGGGGTAACCATAACTTTGATATACTTCCCGATAAGGACAGAGCAATTAAGTTTGCGGCAAATATGCAGAAGTTCTATAAGGAAAAGGCATTTAAATTCCTTTTTGACGGTAAGATGATAAAGCCTTTGGAGGTTGAATGTGGACACGAGGATTATCCTATGGATATAGGTATTCCAGCACAGATTCCCGATGTCTATTCAACAGCTTGGGAAAAGGATGGCGATAAGGCACAGATTCTTGTTAACCATACTCTGAATGATGTTACCGTTAAGGTTAGCGGAAAGGAAGTTACTGTTCCTGCTCTTAATGCCGAAATCATCAAGCTTTAATTGCAAATAATTTTTACGGCGTGCGGTTTTATGACTGCACGTCTTTTTTGGTATTTTGTTAAAATAGTTTAAAAATGAAAAATCTGCATATACTTATATTGCACAAAGGTGTAATTTATTGTTATGGAGTGAAATGTATGAACCCCTTTGAACAGAAAAGCAGAATGATTGACGAGTCCTTTAGAAGCTGGAAGGAAATTTATCCCAAGTCCTATAATAAGGAGTGTACCGACCCTTACACAAAAACAAGAATTATCCTTATGAACGGTACCGAATTTGAAGCAAATTGGTTTTCTCATCAGTTTGCAAGACACACCGATAATATGGATTTAAGGCGTGAAATTGCCCTGACGCGCCGTGTTGAAAAGCAACAGCAGATGACTCTTGCATGTCTTAAGCCGTTAAACGAAAGTCAGCTCGAAACAACCATCGCCTATGAACAGCTTGCGGTTGACCTTACGGCAATTCTTGCAAAGCGTGAAAAAAATCCCACCGTCAAAAAGGCACTTGATTTTGCACTTTTGGAGGATTTTGACCATCTTTACAGATATTCTGACCTGCTCGAAATGGATAAAGGCATAAAGGCAGAACAGCTTGTTGGAAGATACACCGAGCTTATGCCCGG
This sequence comes from Eubacteriales bacterium, assembly GCA_045646465.1. Taxonomy (GTDB): domain Bacteria; phylum Bacillota; class Clostridia; order Oscillospirales; family CAG-382; genus UMGS1387. The sequence continues at coordinate 29,363 of JAZRKT010000106.1, forward strand.
ACGACCTACAATTTCCGAGCACCGTTATCCGTATGATAACGTAAAGCCTTATACCGATTTCAAGAGCGCAGACCTTCTTACAAAGCTTAATGTCGGTATCATAACTGCCGCCGAACAGCAGACTATGAATTACTATATGAATATTGCTCCCTTCTATGAAAATGACCTTGGCAGACGTCTGTATCAGGAAATAGGTCTTATAGAGGAACAGCACGTATCCCAGTACGAAAGCCTGCTTGACCCCAATTGCACCTGGCTTGAATCACTTCTTATGCACGAATACACCGAATGCTATCTTTACTATTCCTGCTATACCGACGAAACCGACTCTTATATCAAGCTTATATGGGAGCAAATGCTTATGCAGGAGATTGCACATCTTCATAAAGCGGCGGAATTGCTTGCAAAATATGAGCGTAAGCAGTGGCAGCAGGTTATTCCCGACGGTAATTTTCCTGAGCTTCTTAATTTCAGAGAAAACATTGACTATGTGCGTGATGTGCTTGCAAATACCGTGTATCAGACAAGTATTCTTGATGACTACGTTGAGATTGATAAGGTGCCCGATTCTTCAAAGTTCTTTTTCTTCCAGAATGCCCTTAACTGCAATGTTGCAAGCGTTCCCAGCCACGAGGTGATAGAATGTTATATCAGACAAAAGGGTATGGACTACCGCTTTGAGGTTAAGGAACATCCCATCTGTGAGCTGAGAAACAGAACCTGCGACAATACAACCGTGGGCAGAGAAAAAAGCACAGTTCCCACTTTTAACTAAATAGAAAGAAGGACAGTGTAAAACGGCTAAAAAACCGCAATGTACTGTCCTTAACTATAATGTTCAAAAAACGTGTAGGGATGATCACCGGTCTAAATATCGCAATGTAAGAATTTTGGTTTTACTTTTTTTAACCAAGCTTCAATTGTCATTCTGAGCGCAGCAAAGCAAAGTCGAAGAATCTGATGCGTGTTATTTTGCACATAACATCAGCCTATGAAGATACTAAGGTTGTGCAGATCCTTAGACTGCGGCACTTATTGTGCCTTCGCTCAGGTGACAGATAGTATTTTGCAAACGAAATAGTCACATAAATCCTTTATTGTACATTTTCATCCTTAATGATATTAACATCAACGCCGTTTACCGTAACGCCATCCTCGGCAGGAATAAGAATGTACTTCACTCCGTCTATAACCTTGGTTTCAAGAGTGTATGTATATTCAGGGTCTACCGTGATTTTCACCTGAGGTGTTGCAACCTCAAACTTTTTGATGTCCATAATGTTGACGGGATTTAGAGCAGAACTGTTGCCGAAGGACTGTGTGCATTTTTCCTTGAACTGCTGTACCTTTTCCTCGTCAATACCGTTGCCCTTTAAGATTACTGCAACATCGTTTGCGGTAAAATCAAGAGGCTCGTTCTTTTTCTGCTCATTGTGCTCGTTGACAATTTCACGCACCTGCTCGTGCACCGACTGAACAACGTCAAAGCTTAAATCCTTGTCAAGTACCTCGGAGAGAACCTGCGAAAAGGTCTGCTTCTGCTCAGGTGCAGACATCGGGGGCTGTGTTTTAAAAAGCGTTCCGATAAAACCGTCGTGGAGATTTGCAATGTCCTTGGTGTAAAGCAGGGCATTGTAAATGTTGCTCCGCCTGTCGTCAAAGCAGGGAAACATAAAGCCCATTTCAGGCTTCCCGATAATTTGCGGTGCCGAGACGGCGTGAAACTCTTTGTCGGTTGGAACATATCCGAGAGCTGTTTTGCCTTCGTTTACGGGACAGACACAGCAAAGCATATATGTAAATACTGTGTCCGACTCTTTTTCTCCGCCTTCAAGAGCATCGTAGGTTTTTGTGGGGACATCGTACCTGTCAAGGCAAAGAAGAACGACATAGTTACCTTCCTCAAGGTTAAGCCCGTCGATTATTGTATCAAATAGCTTACCACGTGCTTCATCGTCGCCAAGGGCTGTATCAAGGTTTTTCATAAGCAGACGGTGTTCCTCGCTGTCTGTTACAAAGTCGGTGGCAAGCTCGATGTCAATAAGATTTCTGCCTATACCGCCCGAAAGGTTTTTCTTGAACAGCGAAAGATATTCTTCAGCCTCGGTGTTGGGAACGAGAGCAAGAGAAGCATCAATTGTTGAGATTTTTTCCTTGTTCTTGTTGATAAAATAGCCGTAAATTCTGGAGATGTTGTTTTTCTCCAAGGTGAGTCGTCTTCTGATTTCGTTAATTTCTCTTTGTTTCATAATTCCTCATGCTTTCCTTGTATATTAGTCAGCTCCTTGCAAACTCCACAAGTTCCCTTATCTGTGCTCTGTCGCAAAAATCACCATCAGCATCGCAAAGCTCTATAAGAAGCTTTTCCATATCGGTTGGATTTTCCTTTGCCGACATTATTTTTTTCAGCGATTTCAATGCGGCACGGTGAACAAAGGAAAGCTCGTCAAGCTTCATTTTGCCGAGAAAGTTGAAAATCTTCACGTTTTCGGGAACTCCGTTTTTGAAGTTCTTTTCAAGCACCTCTCCGTCGTAGTATGCTCTGAGGTCGATAGGCGTGATGCCTGTGGTGTAGACAATGATTCTCTTGTCCTTGAGCTTATCGATATTCTTAGTTATAAGTGAAACACCGTTTATTACTTCTGCGTACAGACCGCCGCCGTAGATGATTGTATCATATTGTAACAGGTGGTCCGCCTTTATGTCTTTGGCATTTACGGCTGTACAGCCAAGGTCTTGGGCAATCCAGCGTGCATAAGACTCTGTTGAACCGTATTTTGTTTTGTAGATTACTATTGTTTTCATAACATTGCTCCGTTAGCTGATAAAGAATATTATACATAAAGTGTATTTCTAAATATATTCTTAATTGGTAAAACATATTCGAAAATGGAAAATAAAAGGACGTCAAGACATACTTTTAGTGTTGTTTAGCTTTAACGCTTTGCTTTTTCCGTCTTTCCATAAGCCTTAAAACTACAGGTCTGTTGTACCTTTGAACAACAATAAACTGCGCATCAAAAATCACCGCCGCAACAGCTGTGATAAGGAATATGGGAAACATTCCCCACAGCAGACTGAAAAATATGCTGATTACGGATATTATCTCGTTAATCCAGTGGTCTGTTTCACTTTTTGCCATAGTGGTTGCAAGCTGGGATAGAGTGCGGTTTTGAAAATCGTAGTGGTCGGGGTTGAAGGTCAGCACCTTGTCCTTCCATTTACGCACTTTAAGTAGCTTGTATAGTCCCGATTCAAAGCCGCGGCGTCTGAAAAACGGATGGTTATAATCGAATTTTATGTAATTTGTGACGTTTCCCATAAAAATCCGCAGACCGAAATGGTATAGTATCATAAAGGAAACAATGCCCGTCCACAGAACAGCACTGTGCGAAAAGCTTCCGGTGTAATAAAGTGCAAAGCACACCGCCGAAAGCAATGCTGTGAAAACTATTGTGCTGTACATAAATATTGCGGGGCCGCTGAGTTTTGAATTTTTCATAAATGCCTCCGAAATGATTATTCCTCAGGTAGCGTCACAGGCAGCTTCCCGCGGGAGTTATATCAAGCTCGTCAAGGTCGATGTCGATTTCTATTCTATTGTCTGGAATTTTTCCGGATAAAAGAACAACGGTCTCGACATGCCCCGTCCTCGGAAACATATCCACCGCCTGAACCTTTACCGCCTTGTATCCAAGCTCGTCAAACTCCTTCAAATCCCTCGCCAGCGTCGCAGGGTCGCAGGAAATATAAACAATTCTCTTAGCACCAAGCGATGCGATTTTCTTTACTGCACCGACACAGCCGCGCCTTGGCGGGTCTACCGTGATAACATCGGGATGAAGATTTTTTAAAAACTCGTCATCCAGAGCAGTTTCTGCAGGAAGTGCAACAAATTTTCCGTCAATGCCGTTGAGCTTTGCGTTGTATTGCGCATCCCTTGCCGCATCCTCAACAATTTCAACGCCGTAAAGACGTGTTCCTTTTTCGGCAATGGAAATGCCCACAGAGCCTGTTCCGCAGTAAAGGTCGGCAAGAATTTCGCCTTCCTTCAGCGAAGCAAATTCCTTTGCAATGCCGTAAAGAACCTCTGCCTGTTCTCTGTTTACCTGCCAGAAGGATTTTAAATGGATGCGGAATTTTTTGCCGCATAGCTCGTCGTATATATAGCCGTCACCGTAAAGATACTTTACCTCGTCACCTAAAATTACGTTGGTGTTTTTTGTGTTGAAGTTCAGCACAACTGACGTTATGCTTGGAAATAGAGCTGTTATTTGTGACACAAATTCGCTATGCCAATTGCGAAGGGCTTCGGAACTGTCGTTTACAATCAAAGTAAGACACACGTCGCCAGATTTTGCAATTCTTAAAAATAAACTGCGTACTACGCCTTTCCCGGATACTTCATCGTATACCGAAAGGGCATTTTTGTTTATAAAATCAATGACGGCGTCACGTATTTTTGAAAAAATGCCCTTTGAAATAAGACATTCTCCGTGCTCAACAATGCGGTGTGAGCTCTGGGCGTAAAAACCGCTTATCGCCTTGCCGTCCTTGCCTGTGCCAATGGGGTAGACCGCCTTGTTTCGGTATAGGCATATGTCCTTTGCGCTGTGGAATTTTTCCACCCTTATGTTAAGACCGCCTATGCGTGTCAGGGCATCGTTGACGGTGTTTTCCTTGAATTTACATTCTTCTTCGTAGCTAATGTGCTGGAAGGTACATCCACCGCAGCTTTTTGCAAAGGGACAGCCGTCCTCATTTCTGTATGGTGACGGCTGTACAATTTCAAGAATTTTTGCTACGGCATAGCTTTTTGTGACCTTGATTACGTGAGCCTTGACGGTGTCGCCGGGAGCTGTGCCGGGGATAAACACCACAAAGCCGTCCTCTGTTCTGGCAAGACCGTTGCCGTTGCCGAGAAGCGATGTGACACTCAGCGTAATACAGTCATTTTTCTTTAAACTGTATGCCATATTGTTTTACCTGAATTTCTTGTTATTTTTCTGTTTCTTCTGTTTCTGCTTCGTGGTCGTGAGCTTCTTCTGACTGCGTAGCTTCCTGCTCTGTAGCAGCTACCATAGCTTCATATTCCGCAAGGAAATCCTCGCATCTTGCTTCGTAGCTTTCTGAAGCAACTATTTCGTATTCGTCTGAAATTTTTTCAAGCTCGTCGATGAAAAGCTCGTAGCCCTTGGAAGCGTATTCGTCGGTTGCCATAATTGCATCGTCGTCAAGGGGAAGTCTCTGGATGATGTGGTAGCCGTAGGTTGTTTCAACAAGACCTGAGGTCTGTCCTTCTTCAAGAGCAAAGGCTGTTTCCTCAAAGGGAGCAACCATCATACCTGTTGTGAAGTAGTAGCCGCCGGGATAGGTAGACATACCGGGGTCTTCGCCGTACTGAGCGATAAGAGCGTCAAAATCCTCTCCGCTTTCAACAAGCGCAAGAACGTCGTTGGCTTTCTTGAGAGTTTCTTCCTTCTGAGCATCGGTAATTTCACCGTTTTCACCTTCGCCTTCTTCAGGGAAGCATACAAGGATGTGCTTAGCTCTTACGTAAGGAGTTTCGCTGTTGAGCATATCGTTAAGGGTTTCAGCCTTCAAGGAAGCGGAAAATTCCTCATCTGCACTGTACTGCTCATAAATCTTGGAATAAAGAAGATTGTGGTACTGGTTGAGGAAGTAGAAGTGAGGAGTCTGATAAGTGTACTGCTCAATAGCAGATTCAAAATCGTCGCCGAAGCTTTCCTTCATTGCATTGTAGTTGTCTGTGATAGAGGTTTTGAACTCTTCATCGGTAAGAGTGATGCCCATTTCGTCTGCCATATTTACAACTGCTGCATTGAAACGGTAGAAATTGTCGATTTCTTCGGCTTTTTGAGCCTCAACATCTTCGTCTGTGGAATCTGCATAGAAGGAGTTGCAGGCGATAATTGCATATCTTACAGCTGCCGCACTCATAGGAACGCCGCCTACGTTAAGGAGAATTTCAGTATCAAGGTCCTTGGTAGGAACAACTGCTGCAAGCTTTTCTTCAAGAGAAGTGTTAAATTCTGTGCTTTCCGTTACGTCAATAGGGTCTTTGGCTTCTTCGACGGGTTTTGCATTGTTGCAGGAGGTAAGGAGTACGGATGTCGCCATTAAAAGGGCTAAAATAAGAGCTGTTAATCTTTTCATAATACTGTTCCTTTCGTTAATTACAAAATAAACTGTGCTTTTTTGCACTGTACAACAAAACATAGGTTATCATTATTGTGTGAAAGGCGTGTGAAATAATTGCAACATTTTACAATTTATACAAATAATAATATCCAAGTTTGTTGTATAATAGAAAATAGAATAAAATGCGGTAATATACCGATTGTGAAAGGAGCTGGAAAAATGACGTCTGAAAAAATGAAAAATCTCGATAAAAGCGTGACAGTCCTTTATGGCGTAAGCACAGCGCGTGAAAAATGCCTTGCAAGGCTTGGAATAACAAAGCTGTGCCATTTGCTGTTTCATTTTCCGGCTTCCCACGAAAACAGAGGTAATACCGTAACGTGCGACAGCATTCAGAACGGAGAATACCAGAGCCTTATTCTTGAAGTTATAACGCCTGTTGTAAGCACACGCATAAAATCAAAGGGTAGAATGATGAGCGTGCAGAAGCTTGTGGCAGGGGATGAAACAGGGTCGGTAAAAATCACCTGCTTTAACAGGGATTATCTGGGGCAGTCGGTGAAGACGGGTTGTAAATACCGGTTTTATGGCATAGCCGAGGGAATAGGCGGTCTTTGCAGTATGACAAGCCCCGATATTGAGCAAATTAAAGAAGATGAGACGTTGCTTCCTTTTGTGCCTAAATATCACCTTGCGGCAGGCCTGTCGTCAAAGCTGCTGGCGAGCCTTGTAAAGCAGGCATATAAGCTTTGCAAGGATGAAATGGAGGACTATCTAAGCCAAGACGAGCTTGAAGAATTTGAACTTTGTCCCCGAAAAAATGCAATTTATAGCATTCATTTTCCCCAAAGCAATGAGGAGCTTGAGGAGGCAAAAAAACGCCTTGCCTTTGATGAGCTTTATGCCTTTCAACTTAATTCCATACTTCTGGGGAGAAATGAAAAAAGCGGTAAGGCTTTGCGTGTGCCTTATCCCGATATGAAAAAGTTTACGTCGGCAATTCCCTTTGAGCTGACATACGCTCAGAAAAAGACGGTGCACGACATTCTTAAAGACATAAGCGGAGAAAGCAAGCCGTGTGAGATTGCTTTGTCGCAGGGGGAAAAATATATTTCGCCTGCAAGGCGTCTTGTACAGGGGGACGTGGGAAGCGGAAAGACGGCTGTTGCCTTTGCGGCGATTTTTGCCTGTGCCGAAGCAGGTTACCAGTCGGCACTGATGGTGCCCACGGGAATACTTGCAAGACAGCACTATGAGGATGCAAAAAAACTGCTTGCTCCTATGGGTATATCCACAGCACTTCTGACGGGTGACACAAAGGCGACTGAGAAAAAGGAAATTTTAGCAAAGCTGAAAAACGGCGAAATACAATTCCTTGTGGGCACTCACGCACTTATTGAAGATAAGGTTGAATTCAAGAACATAGCTCTTGCCGTCACGGACGAGCAGCACCGCTTTGGCGTTGCACAAAGAAAAAATCTTGAAGAAAAGGGGAAAGAAAACAGCATTTTTCCACATACCCTTGTTATGTCCGCAACACCAATACCCAGAACCCTTGCTATGATAATGTACTGTGACCTTGACATAAGCGTTATAGACGAGCTTCCTAAGGGAAGACAAAAAATCGACACCTTTGCGGTGGGCGAGGATTATCACGAGAGGGTTTATGGATTTATACGTGAAAGGGTAAAGGAAGGAAGACAGGCTTACGTTGTCTGTCCTCTTGCCGAAGAAAAGAACGCCGAGGGCGAGCTTATACAGACGGCAGGCTACGAAATGAAATCGGCAAAGAGCTTTTGCGAAAAGCTTAAGAAAAACGAGCTTAAAGGTCTGCGCGTCGAATATGTCCACGGCAGAATGAAGCAGGCTGAAAAGGATGAAATAATGGGACGCTTTGCTGATGGAGAAATAGACGTGCTTGTGTCAACAACGGTTATTGAGGTGGGCGTGAATGTACCAAATTCCGTTGTGATGCTTGTGGAAAACGCTGAGCGCTTCGGACTTTCACAGCTTCATCAGTTAAGAGGACGTGTGGGCAGAGGCGTGCATAAATCCTACTGCATACTTGTATCGCCTCTTATGAATAAATCAAAGGATTCCGACTTTGCAAAGCGCGTAAAAATTCTTTGCAATAGCGGAGATGGCTTTGAAATAGCAAAAAAAGACCTTGAAATAAGGGGCCCCGGAGAATTTTTCGGCAGACGCCAGCACGGGGAGCTTTGCTTTAAGATGGCGGACGCCATGAACGATGTAAGACTGCTTGAGGTGACCAAAAATCTTGCACTCAGGCACATTGAGGAAAACCGAAATTGGGAGATGGAAAAAATTGGGTTGTAAATCACTTATTATAAACGGAGCAAGAGTACACAATTTAAAGAATGTCGACGTTGAAATACCAAGGGACAAGCTTGTGGTTTTTACGGGTCTTTCTGGCTCTGGAAAATCTTCTCTTGCCTTTGATACAATTTATGCCGAGGGTCACAGGCGCTTTGTTGAATCGCTGTCCTCCTATGCAAGACAGTTTCTCGGTCAGCTTGACAAACCCGATGTTGACCTTATTGAGGGGCTTTCTCCTGCCATTTCCATTGACCAGAAGACGACCTCCAAGAATCCCCGTTCAACGGTGGGAACGGTAACGGAAATTTATGATTATCTGCGACTTCTTTATGCAAGGGTGGGCACGCCTCACTGTCCCGTTTGCGGAAAAGTAATCGAAAAGCAGTCTATAGATACAATACTTGATAAAATTCTGAACCTGCCTCAGGGAACAAAGTTTTACGTGCTGTCTCCGGGTGTTCGAGGAAAAAAAGGTACCCATGAAAAGCTACTTTCGGACGCCAAGAAAAACGGTTATGTAAGAGCAAGAATCGACGGCGAAATCTATAGCCTTGACGATAATATTGAGCTTGATAAAAACCTACGCCATAACATTGAAATTGTAATTGACCGACTTGTTATGAAGGACGATATACGCTCACGCCTTGCAGATTCTGTTGAAAATGCCTTCAAGCTGTCTGACGGTCTTTGCATAATTGCACTTCACGATGGTGAGTATGAGGGAATGAGCGAAATGATGTTTTCGCAGAATTTCTCCTGTGCCGAGCACGGCATAAGCCTTGGTGAGCTTGAACCAAGAATGTTTTCCTTCAACAGTCCCTTCGGAGCCTGTCCTGACTGTGACGGTCTTGGTGAAAGCTTTGTATTGTCACCCGATAAGCTGTTTCCAGATATGTCAAAGTCACTTGCAGACGGTGCGTGCGTGTGCAACGGCTACAAGAGCTTAAAGGACGGCTCGTGGAGTGGAGAAGGCATAAATGCGGCACTGAGCGAATTTGACTGCGATATATATACGCCTCTTGACCGTATGAGCAAAAAGGCAAGACAGGTGCTGTTTTACGGCAAGGGCGACGAAAAGATACGCTATGGCTACAGAGGCTATAATCTTACCTTTATAGGTATTGTCCGCGAAATTGAGAGAAGATACAATCAGGACTACACTACCGCCGAAATGAGAGCCTACTATGAGCAGTTTATGGATAACGTGCCCTGTAACGGCTGTAATGGTGACAGACTTAAAAAAGAGAGCCTTTCGGTGACGGTTGGTGGACTTAATATTACACAGCTTTGTAACCTTTCGGTGTCAAAGGCTATTGAATTTTTTGAAAATCTCACCTTAAACGAAACAGAAAAGGTGATAGCTAAGGAAATTTTAAAGGAAATACTTGCAAGACTGCGTTTCCTTCAAAATGTAGGTCTTGATTACCTGTCCCTTTCAAGAAAATCGGGTACTCTTTCGGGCGGTGAAAGCCAGAGAATACGCCTTGCAACACAGATAGGCTCATATCTTGTGGGCGTGCTGTATATCCTTGACGAGCCTAGCATAGGACTTCATCAGAAGGATAACTCAAAGCTTATTGCAACGCTGAAAAAGCTGCGCGATATAGGCAATACCGTAATTGTGGTTGAGCACGACGAAGAAACAATGCTTGAATCTGACTATATTGTGGACATCGGTCCCGGTGCAGGTATCCACGGCGGCAATATTGTGGCACATGGTACGCCTAAGCAAATTATGAGCAATAAAAACTCGGTAACCGGTGATTTTCTGTCGGGACGAAGAAGAATTGCTATACCCGCAGAAAGACGGAAGGGCAACGGAAAATTTCTGAAGGTTGTCGGCGCAAGAGAGCATAATCTAAAAAATATCGACGTGGAATTTCCTTTAGGCACACTTACATGTGTGACAGGTGTGTCGGGCTCTGGGAAAAGCTCCCTTGTAAACTCAATTCTTCTTAACAGTCTTGCAAAACAGCTTAACCGTGCGTCAACCACGTCGGGTGACCACGACAGAATTGAGGGAGTACAGCATCTTGATAAGGTTATAGCCATTGACCAGTCGCCTATCGGAAGAACACCCCGTTCAAACCCCGCCACGTATACAGGTTTATTTACAGAGGTGCGAGCATTGTTTGCGGCAACACAAGGCGCAAAGGTAAGAGGCTATAAGCAGGACAGATTTTCCTTCAACCTTAAAGGCGGACGGTGTGAAGCGTGTCAGGGCGACGGAACACTGCTTGTTGAAATGCACTTTTTGCCTGATGTATATGTTACCTGTGACGTGTGCAAGGGCAAGAGATACAACAAGGAAACTCTTGAAGTTAAGTACAAGGGCAAGAGCATATCTGACGTTCTTGAAATGACCTGCGATGAGGGACGCGAGTTTTTTGAAAACATCCCGTCTATCCATAGAAAGCTGAAAACTCTTTGCGACGTAGGTCTTGGATACATCAAAATAGGGCAGTCATCTACCACGCTGTCAGGCGGTGAAGCACAGCGTGTAAAGCTTGCAACAGAGCTGTCAAAAAAGAGTACGGGTAATACGCTGTATGTCCTTGATGAGCCCACAACGGGACTTCATACGGCTGACGTCGAAAAGCTTATTGAGGTGCTTCAGAGACTTGTTGACGCCGGTAACAGCGTAATTGTAATCGAGCACAACCTTGATATGATAAAGACGGCTGACTATATAGTTGACTTAGGTCCCGACGGCGGAGATGCAGGCGGACAAATTGTGTGTACAGGTACACCTGGGCAGGTGGCGAAATGCGAAAAATCGTATACAGGTATATATCTCGGCAAGGTTCTGCAGTAAGGCGGACAAGGCGTATATAATATTTTGAGAGGAAAATGACAATTGATTATACTTAGTGCTTCGGATGTAAGTCTTTCCTTTGGAACAGATGTCATTCTTGACAGAATATCTCTTGGTGTAAACGAAGGGGATAAGATTGGTGTTGTGGGAGTAAACGGCGCAGGAAAAAGCCTTTTTATGAAGATACTTGCAGGCAACATTCAGTCTACCGACGGAGATGTCTTTCTTGCAAAGGACAAGACAGCAGGCTATCTTGAACAGAATACGGGACTTGACTCGGACAGGGAAATGTTTGACGAAATGTGCCTTGCCTTTCCAAAGCTTGTGCAGTGGGAGAAAAGACTTGCTGAGCTAGAAAAGCTTATGAACAGCAACACCGATGAGGGTACTCATATGATGTATGCTAAGGAATACACAAGCCTTGAAGACAATTTCAAGCGCGAGGGAGGATATGAATATAAAAGTAGAATATCAAGTATGCTGACAGGCCTTGGCTTTGAAAAGCAAACTCACTCAATGCTTGTAAATACCTTGTCGGGTGGGCAGAAAACAAGACTTGCTATAGCAAGACTTCTGCTTTCTGAGCCTGATATACTTATGCTTGACGAGCCGACGAACCACCTTGATATTGAGACTGTTGAATGGCTTGAAGAATACCTTAAGAGCTATAAAAAGAGCATAATCGTTATCAGCCACGACAGATATTTTCTTGATAAAATCACAAAGAAAACCTTTGAAATTGAAAATCACGAGGGTAAGCTGTACCCCTGTGCCTATACTGAATACGTAAAGCGTAAGGAAGAAGACAGGAAAATTGACGAAAAGCACTATAATCTTCAGCAAAGGGAAATTGCACGTCTTGAAGCCTTTATTGAAAATCAGCGAAGATGGAACAGAGAGCGCAACATAATTGCTGCCGAAAGCCGTATGAAAGCAATTGACCGTATGGAAAAAATCGAAAAGCCCAAGGATTTGCCTTCAAATATCAAATTCCGCTTTGAAATGGGCGAAAACGGCAAGTGTCCCGACAAAATGCTGGAGGTCACAGGGCTGTGTAAAGGCTATCCCGGAAAACAGCTTTTTGAAAATGTTTCCTTTCTGCTTCACGGTCGGGAAAAGATGTTCATTCTTGGACAGAACGGCGTTGGAAAGTCCACAATGCTGAAAATACTGTGCGGAAAAGTGGGACAGGATTTCGGTACTTTTGAATATGCAAGGGGACTGTCAATAGGCTACTACGACCAGGAGCATCAGGGACTTGACAATTCAAATACAGTTATTGACGAGCTGTGGAACTGTTTTCCAAATAAAACACAGACCGAAATAAGAAGCGTGCTTGCAGGTTTTCTCTTTACAAGTGAAGACGTGTTCAAAAAGATAGATGTGCTGTCCGGCGGTGAGAAGGCAAGGCTTACCTTTGCAAAACTAATGCTTGAAAAGAGCGACCTTCTTATTCTGGATGAGCCCACAAACCACCTTGATGCACCGTCACGCGAGGTTCTTGAACAGGCTCTTGTACAGTACGATGGCACTGTGTTATGCGTATCCCATGACCGATATTTTGTAAAAAAACTCGCTGACCGCATTTTTGAAATGAGAACCGACGGAACCTTTGATTTCAAGGGAGATTACGAAACCTTCTGCGAATATAAGGAGAAAAGAGCAGCGGGGCAGGCTAGCGAGGACGAAGCTGTAAAGCAGGTAACCGGTAATCAGTCTGACTACGAAAAGAACAAGGAGCTGCGCAATAAAAGGAAAAATGCCGAGCGCAAGCTTGCTGAAACTGAAAAGGCAATTGCCGAGACGGAAAAGGCTGTTGAAGACAATCTCAGGCTGCAGGAGAGGCATTCCTCTGACTATCAGAAGGTCGCCGAGCTGTTTGCCGAAGCACAGACGCTTACCGATAAGCTTGAAAAGCTGTACGAAGCATGGGAAGAGATACAGCTGTTACTTGATGAATGATTAACGCAAAATCGCGTATATTGTAAAAAATGAACGAAATAACAATAATGTGCAAAATTATACAGGTGTAGAAAATTACACCTGTTTTTTGTGCAATATTTACAAAACAAAAAGGTAAAACAAAACAAAAAATCAATAGAAAATTAACTTTTTTGCAGGAAATACTTGGGATAAATAATTTTCAGTAAAAAACGGTGTGAAAATATAATTTATAAATTTATTTATTATCAATTTGCGCAATGCGTTGAGATTGATGAAAAATTACGTAAAATCGTTGAAGAATCGCAACAAAATGGTACTGATTTGATTATCATATGTAAACTGAATGTGAAAAATATATGTAATATTACCATATGTAAATAATTTATTAACTGTGCGGAGCGATGAAAATAATATGTAAAATTTTGTTTCTTCGAGACAATCAGGCGTAGCTTGCCAGACCGAAATGGACTATTGACAAAGCTTTGACGTATTGATATACTATTCTTACGTAATTAGGCACTTTTTACCCTTTTTTAGGTGTTGTTTATGTGACGGCATTGTGAGAAGGATGTGGGGATG
>JAZRKT010000107.1:0-2815 GCA_045646465.1 Eubacteriales bacterium
TAAGACCCCTGGGCCTCCGTCTTAAGTTCCTGGCCGTCCGCAGACGACCAAACCTCCCTGCGTTACATAAAACTAACTCCATTTTACTCAAAGACGACCTTTACGAGCACAGTTGGTATAATACTATCCACGGTTGCCTACGACATTCGCCGCGGGGCGTACCCCGCTTATACTATCATTGTATCTTTAACAGTACCGCCTGCGGGAATCATAGGCAGAACCTTTTCATTTCTGTCGATGATACATTCTATCCAAACAGGGCCGTCTGACTTCTGAGCTTCAAGGAAAGCCTTTTCAAACTCGGCAATGTTGGTACATCTGTAGCCTTTTGCACCGAAGCCCTCTGCAACCTTAACGTAGTCTGTTTTTCTGCCGGGCTCGGACTGTGAAAATCTCTTGCCATAGAATACGCCCTGCCATTGGTGCACCATACCCAAAGCATCGTTGTTGAGAATAACGGTAATAATGGGAAGACCATAGGAAACGGCGGTGCAGGCTTCGTTCATATTCATATGGAAGGAGCCGTCGCTTGTGATGTGAACAACCTGGCGCTTTTTGTCAGTACCAACACAGGCACCGATTGCCGCACCGTAGCCGTAGCCCATTGTGCCAAGACCTCCGCTTGTGATAAAGCAGTTGGGGTCAAGGTGCTCAATAAACTGAGCCGCCCACATCTGATGCTGTCCAACGTCTGTTGCATAAATAGAATTGCTGTCGGAGTGATGACAGATTGTCTTTATAATCTGGTGAGGCTTGAGAACTTCGTCGCTGTCCTTGGGAATGTAATCCTTAGCCTTCCATTCGGCAATTTTTTCCTGCCACTCGCCGTGCTGTTTTTCTCTGATATAGGGGAGAATTTTCTCAAGCACGTATTTTACGTCGCCTACAACGGATTTGTAAACAGGTACATTTTTGTTGATTTCGCTGGCATCAATATCAATGTGTATGATTTTTGCACCGTCAGCAAATTTCTTTGTGTTAAGTGCAACTCTGTCGGAAAATCTTGTGCCTATTGCGATAAGCACGTCGCACTTGGAAGCAGCCTTGTTAGCGGTAAAGCAGCCGTGCATACCGATAAGTCCCAGGTTATTCTTTTCGCCGTAGCCAAGAACTCCTGCCGCCATAAGTGTGTAGGATGCGGGAATGTCTGCCTTTTCAACAAGTGTGCGAAGCTCTTTTCCTGCGCCTGATAATCTTACGCCGCCGCCGAAGTAGATAAAGGGTCTTTCGGCTTGGTTAATAATGCTTGCAATTTCTTCCCAGTTGTATTCTCTGGCACAAGGCATCTTGGGAACAACTGCAGGCATTTCTTCGTATTCGCAAAGAGCTGCCGTGATGTCCTTTGGAATGTCCACAAGAACGGGGCCTTTTCTGCCTGACTGAGCAATTTCAAAGGCACGGCGAAGAGTGTCGGCAAGGTCTTCAACTCTCTGAACTGCAAAGTTGTGCTTTGTAATTGAAAGGGTAATACCTGCAATGTAAACCTCCTGGAAGGAGTCGCATCCCACAAGATTTGTGGATACGTTACAGGTAATTGCAACCATGGGAACACTGTCCATATATGCTGTTGCAATGCCCGTTACAAGGTTTG
Organism: Eubacteriales bacterium; assembly: GCA_045646465.1. Lineage (GTDB taxonomy): Bacteria > Bacillota > Clostridia > Oscillospirales > CAG-382 > UMGS1387. Next base: position 1,592 of record JAZRKT010000107.1, read on the forward strand.
TGGCACCGGGACCGCTTGTTGCAATTACAACACCTGTTTTGCCTGTTGCTCTTGCATAGCCGTCAGCAGCGTGGGATGCACCCTGCTCGTGGGCTGTAAGATAATGTGTGATTTTGTCGGAACAGTTATAAAGTGCGTCATACACGTTAAGTGCGGCGCCTCCGGGATAACCGAAGACCTTGTCAACACCCTGCTCCATAAGAACTTTTGTTACTATTTCTGCACCTGTAAGCTGCATAAGGGTCAACACCTCCATACTTTCTCTTTTACAGAAAAGAGAAAGATATGCAAAGAGAAAAGAATTCGCTGTCGCGCCTCTCTGTTGCAATTATTACTAAAAAACAATTTGATACTAAATAGGTTTATTTACGGAAAAGAGAAAGATATGCAAAGAGAAAAGAATTTGCTGTCGCGCCTCTCTGTTGCATTTTTTGCGAAAAACATAAATTGATACGAACCGCACCCAATGCCAAAAAGACAAAACTTATAAAGACAAAACTTATATAAAAAAAGCCTTTGTCTCGGTGACATATTGTATCAGAGACAAAGGTTGTTTAACACTCTGCGGTACCACTCTTTTTGCCGTTATTCCAACGACCGCTTACCTACTTTTATAGGTTTGCCATATAACGGTGACACCGTCTGCCTCTACACAATGAAAGCACAAAATGTGTCCTTCACCTTCCTGCAGATTACTCAGGGACTACCTTCGCAAGGAACTGTAAAACTGCTTTCACCATACGCAGTCTCTCTTTGATTACAGTAGCGATGCTACTCTTTCCCATCATCGTAAAAAACTATTATCTATTGTAGACTACATAGTAACACACTTTTTTTATTTTGTCAAGTGGTTTTTGTGAAATTTTCTTTATTACTTTATCTATTTAGTTTAGTGAAGCGGGTTTTCTTACTTTTTTTTGTTACTCTTATGTATCGCAGGATGTTTCGCCTCTGCGGGTCGGGAAGCCCGACAGCAAATGTCGTAGGCAACCGTAGATGATATTGTGTAATTGGTGCTCGTAAAGGACGTCTTTGAGTAAAATGGAGTTAGTTTTATGTAACGCAGGGAGGTTTCGTCGTCTGCGGACGACGAGTAACTTTGTCCTAAGCGACAAAGTAACCAAAACGCTTCCGCTCATCGGCGTGGCTGAAAAAAATGCCACGCCTCGCCGCGGGGCTAAGACTGCACTAACCAAACTCTGTACGTCGTCGGTGCGCCCTGTC
>JAZRKT010000108.1:0-10799 GCA_045646465.1 Eubacteriales bacterium
TACCATTGATTGTTTGCTCTCTTTGATTTAATTCCTAATTCATCCTTGGCAGACCTTAAGGTTCTCTCTGCAATACCTTTTTGTTTTGCAAGATCTGTAAGCTCCGTATGTGGCATCGGTCCGTTAGCAAGGATATTTTCAAGGAACTCTAATCCTGAGAGTCCTTTCTCAAAATCAAAATCTTCAGGAGTTAAAGCTAAAAGTTCTCCTAATCGGATGCCACACCAATACAGAATCTCAAATGCATAATAAAAGATTTTCATATAGACACAAAAATCCCCCTGAAAACTTTATCGTTTTCAGGGGGGAGTTTTTAAAAGATTTATTCCCACTCAATAGTCCCCGTAGGCTTGGGAGTCAAATCATACAGCACACGGTTGATCCCCTCAACCTCGCTTGTGATTCTGCCTGTAACCTTGTGGAGAACCGCATAAGGGATTTCCTCAATAGTAGCACTCATAGCGTCCTTGGTGTTGACTGCACGGATAATTGCAGGCCAGCCCTCGTAACGGCTGTCGTCCTTTACGCCGACGCTCTTGATGTCGGGAACTACCACAAAAAACTGCCATACCTTTTCTGCAAGACCGCAGTTGTCAAATTCTTCTCTGAGAATTGCATCTGCTTCTCTTAATGCTTCAAGTCTGTCACGGGTAATGGCCCCGAGTCATCTTACGCCAAGACCAGGACCTGGGAATGTCTGACGATATACCATTGCGTGAGGAAGACCATGCGCTTCGCCTACAACTCTTACCTCGTCCTTGTAAAGAAGCTTGATAGGCTCAACAAGCTCAAACTTTAAATCCTCGGGAAGTCCGCCAACGTTGTGGTGGCTCTTTACCGCCTTCTTGCCTTCAGCCTGTTTGATGCTCTCTAAAATGTCAGGATATATTGTGCCCTGAGCAAGGAAGGTAACATCATCGAGCTTTCTTGCCTCGTCCGCAAATACATTTATAAACTCACCGCCGATAATCTTTCTCTTCTTTTCGGGGTCGGATACACCTGCAAGAAGGTTAAGAAAACGTTCTGTGGCATCAACGTATATAAGGTTTGCATCAAGTCCGTCCTTGAAAAGCTTTATTACGTTTTCAGACTCGTTTTTTCTCATAAGACCGTGGTTTACGTGAACGCATACAAGCTGCTTTCCTATCGCCTTGATAAGAAGCGCCGCCACCACTGAGCTGTCTACACCGCCAGAGAGCGCAAGCAACACCTTTTTGTCACCAACCTGCTGTCTTATAAGAGCAACCTGCTCATCAATGAACTTTTGTGCAAGAGATGCGTTGTTGATTCTTTCCATTGTTTCGGGTCTTACATTTGAACTCATAAAAAATCCTCCTGTGATTTTTCTTGTTTTTATTCAAAAAGCGGTGTTGAGAAGTATCTTTCTGCTGTGTCGGGAAGTACTGTTACTACCGTCTTTCCTTTACCTAATTTTTTTGCAAGCTGAATTGCCGCCGCAACATTTGTGCCACTGGATATACCGCACATAATGCCTTCCTTGGAGGCAAGCTCCTTGGCAGTCTTTATTGCCTCATCGTCCTTGACAATGCAAATGCCGTCATATATGTTCTGATTGAGAATAGCGGGAATAATACCGTCGCCTATACCCATCTGAATATGTGTACCTATGGAGCCTCCCGAAAGAATTGCCGCATGTTCAGGCTCAACCGCCCAGATTGTCATATCGGGGTTCTTTGCCTTCAGCGCTTCTCCGATGCCCGTAATTGTTCCGCCCGTACCGATGCCGGAGCAGAAGCCGTGGATTTCATATCCTACCTGTTCCAGTATCTCCACGCCCGTTCTTTCTCGCTGAATTGCGCTGTTGGCGGGATTTTCAAACTGCTGAGGAACAAATACGTTCCCATCTTCCCTCTGCATTCTCAGGGCAGTTTCAAGACATTCCTCTATGCAAGCGCCTATATTGCCGTTGTCGTGAATGAGAATAACCTCTGCACCATAATGATTTACAAGCTTTCTTCTTTCTTCACTTACCGAATCGGGCATAATAATTCTTGTTTTGTAGCCTTTTACCGCACCCACAAGTGCAAGACCGATACCCTGATTTCCGCTTGTCGGCTCAACGATTACCGTTTTTTCGGGGCTGATAAGTCCCTTTTTCTCAGCATCCTCAATCATATTTAAGGCAGTTCTTGTCTTGACTGAACCGCCCACATTGAGACCTTCAAATTTCACAAGTATTTCGGCACCGTCCTTGGGTGCTATATTGTTAAGTCTGATTATGGGCGTGTTGCCCATAAATTCCAGAATGTTGTTACAAATCATCTAATACTCCGAAGTTAAAAATATTTTACGTTTTATTATATACTTTTTTAAAGTGATTGTCAATTATTTTAAAGAAATTTTTTCGTTAAATGTTGCAACGATGTTCATTTGAATATCTTTAGGTAATATAAAGACAAAAGAGTTATCTTTAAATATAGTAGCACATGTGGAGAAACGAATCCCGGAAAGACACAGGAAATTATGGGTGTTGAGGTTTCGATGTGCAATGACTGCATAAAGGCATCTGAGGAAGCAATGAACGCTTTGGGCAGACTTCTCGGCCGATAATCAGGCTGCATACATTTTGGGCTGTTTCTTTTTGAAACAGCTTTTTTTACTTTATGGCACAGAATTTTATGTATCTTTACCTTGTATTTGCCGAAAAGACACATTTTAGGTATACAATGGTATAAGAATATTTATGCCTTTAGAGTATATGCATAAAAACACAACGAAAGGATCGACAGAAATGACAAAAATTGATATTTTCTCAGGCTTTCTCGGTGCAGGAAAGACCACTCTCATTAAAAAGCTTATCAAGGAAGGCTACAAGGGTGAAAAGCTTGTGCTTATTGAAAACGAATTCGGCGAAATAGGCATTGACGGCGGCTTTCTCAAGGAAGCAGGCGTTCAGATTAACGAAATGAATTCGGGATGTATCTGTTGCAGTCTTGTAGGCGACTTCAGCAAGGCTCTTGAGCAGGTTATTACGGAATATAACCCCGACAGAATCCTTATTGAGCCCTCAGGCGTAGGCAAGCTCAGCGACGTTATCAAGGCAGTTGAAAACGCCAACACCCACGGCGCAGTCCTTGGTGCCTTTACAACCGTTGCCGATGCAGGCAAGGTAAAGCTTTATATGAAGAACTTCGGCGAGTTTTACAACGATCAGATTGAAAACGCCTGCACAATCTTCCTCAGCAGAACTCAGCAGGTAAGCGAAGAAAAGGTTGAAAAAGCAGTTGAAATGCTTCGCGAGCACAACAAGGATGCAGTAATTGTCACAACCGACTGGGATAAGCTGACAGGCGAACAGATGATTGAAGCAATGGAAGCAAGAAAGACCGTCAAGGACGACCTTGCCTCTCTTGAAAAGGAAGCCCACGAGCATCACCATCATCACGGGCATGGCGAGTGCTGTCATCATTACGACCACGACGAGCACGAGCATCATCACGAGCACGGAGAATGCTGTCACCACCATGACCACGACGAGCACGAGCACCATCACGAGCACGGAGAATGCTGTCACCACCATGACCACGACGAGCACGAGCATCATAACGAGCATCATCACGAGCACGGTGAACACTGCACCTGCGGATGCCACGATAACCATCACCACCACGCAGACGAGGTGTTTACAAGCTGGGGCGTTGAAACAACACGCAAGTACACCAAGGAAAAGCTCCGTCACATTCTGTGCGAGCTTGGTCACGAGGATAAATACGGCTTTATTCTCAGAGCAAAGGGTATCGTAGAAGCCGAGGACGGCGGCTGGCTTCACTTTGACTATGTACCCGGAAGTGCCGATGTAAGAAGCGGCGGTGCAGACGTTATCGGCAAGCTTTGCGTTATCGGCTCACAGCTTGACGAAGAAAAAATCAAGGCACTTTTTAACTGATTCAAAAAGGAAGTTTTACAGATATGGAAATACCGGTATATTTATTTACAGGCTTTCTCGATTCGGGAAAAACAAAGTTTATACAGGAAACCTTAGAGGATGCAAATTTCAACAACGGCGAAAAAATTCTTCTTGTTGTCTGCGAAGAAGGCGAGGAGGAATACAACAGCCGTCTGTACCCCGGCGACAATGTTACAATTGAGATAATTGAAAGCAAGGAAATACTTACAAAGGAGCATCTTACCGAAATTTCACAGAAATCAAGGGCTGAGCGTGTGCTTATCGAATACAATGGTATGTGGATGCTTGACGAGCTGTATGCGGCGCTCCCCGACCAGTGGCTTGTATATCAGGAAATGATGTTTGCAGATGCAGGCAGCTTTGAAAGCTACAATGCAAATATGCGCTCACTTGTTGGCGACAAGCTGAAAAGCTGTGAAATGTGCGTATTCAACAGAGCAAAGAAGGATTTTGACAAAATGGCAATACACAAAATTGTGCGCTCTGTATCAAGACGGGCTCAGATTGCCTATGAATATACCGACGGAGTTGTTGAATATGATGATATTGAAGACCCGCTGCCTTTTGACAAAAATGCACCCGTAATTGAAGTTGCCGATGAGGACTACGGTCTGTGGTACCGTGATTTTGCCGAAAACACAAAAGATTACATCGGCAAGACGGTAAAAATTACAGCCCTTGTTATGAGAAACAAGCTTATCAACGCCAAAAGCGAAATTATTGTGGGCAGACAGATTATGACCTGCTGTGCCGACGACATTGCCTACAAGGGACTGCTGTGCAAAACACCCTCTGCCATGGATTTTGCTCAGGGCGAATGGGTAGAGCTTGTAGCAAAAATTTCTATGGAAAAGCACAGAGTTTACAAAAGTGAATCAGGTCCCGTTCTGACAGCTATAAGCTGCATCAAAACTTTAGAGCCGTTAAAGCCCGTTGCAGACTTTTTCTGATTGGGAATATTTTTCCAAAAATCCTGGAATAAACGGTAAAATTTAAGCCAAAATTATACAGAACATAAAAAATAATAAAGAAAAAAGGTGAAATTATTTGACCAATAACAACGAAAAAAAAGCAAAAAATCCAAAAAACTCATCCTGGCATTACAATAGAAAAAACAATGCCGTACAACAGAAAAAGAAGCCCCTTTCAAAGTTCAGGGTTATCCCTCTCGGAGGACTTGGCGAAATCGGCAAGAATATGACGGTGATTGAGTACGAAGGCGAAATGCTGGTTGTTGACTGCGGAATAGGCTTTCCCGACGACAGTATGCCCGGCGTTGACCTTGTAATTCCCGATACCACATATCTTGAAGAAAACGCAGACAAAATGCGCGGCTTTGTTCTCACTCACGGTCACGAGGATCATATCGGTGCTCTGCCCTACGTTCTGAGAATGGTTAACGCACCTGTTTACGGAACACTTCTGACTCTCGGCATCGTTGAATCAAAGCTTGAGGAGCACGGACTTGTAAAATCTGCATCTTTGCATCAGGTGAATGCAGGCGACAAGCTGACTTTGGGCAAATTTACAGTAGAATTTATACACGTAAACCACTCCATTGCTGATGCCTGTGCCATTGCCGTAACAACAGCTGCGGGAACTCTTCTGTTTTCGGGAGACTTTAAAATTGATTTGACTCCCATTCAGGGCGAGCCTATAGACCTTGCACGCTTCGGCGAGCTTGGAAAAGACGGTGTGCTTGCCTTATTTATGGAATCTACCAACGCCGAGCGTCCCGGTTACACTATGTCCGAAAGAACAGTCGGCCGTTCATTGAAGGAAATATTCCTTTCCAACACCGACAAGAGAATTATTATTGCAACGTTTTCTTCAAATGTTCACCGTGTTCAGCAGATTATTGACTACTCACACAAGTGTGGAAGAAAGGTTGTGCTGTCGGGTCGCAGTATGGTAACAATCATCAACGCTGCAGTAAAGTACGGATATATGGACATTCCAGAAGGCACTCTGATTGACATAAACGACACAAAGCGCTTTAAGCCAAGCGAAATAACAATTGTTACAACCGGCACCCAGGGCGAGCCTATGAGTGCACTTTCAAGAATGGCGTTTTCCGAACACGACAAGGTGACACTCGGCGAAGATGACCTTGTAGTTATCTCTGCCTCCACCATTCCCGGAAACGAAAAGGACGTAACAAAAATCACAAACGAGCTTATCAAAAAGGGCGTAACCCTTCTCAACGACGAGGTTGCCGACGTTCACGTATCGGGGCACGCCTGCGCAGAAGAGCTTAAACTGCTTATTCATATGACAAAGCCTAAGTACTTTGTTCCTATGCACGGAGAATACAGACATCTCAAACGCAACTGTCTTCTTGCTCACGAAATGGGCATTGACTCCCACAACACCTGCATTGCCGAAATCGGCGACTGTCTGGAAATCGGCGAGGACGTATTCAGAATTATAGAAAAGGTTCCCAGCGGCAAGGTGCTTATTGACGGTCTTGGCGTTGGAGATGTGGGAAGCGTAGTGCTTCGCGACAGACGTCATCTTGCAGAGGACGGAATTATTATAGTTGTCAGCAGTATAGATATGGACTGTATGCAGCTTTTGTCGGGACCCGACATCGTTTCAAGAGGTTTTGTGTACGTAAAGGAATCGGAGGAGCTTATGGAGGGTCTTCGCCTGAAAGCTCAGGAGGTTCTTGAAAAGTGCCTTGACGATGGTGTTGACGAATACAACGTAATCAAGGGCAGAATCAAGGACGTTCTTACCAACTACATCTACTCCATAACCAAGCGCAAGCCTATGATTCTTCCCATAATCATGGAGGTCTGATATGTTTAAAAGCAAGGATATCAACGGCGTTTTCCTTATGCCAAAAAAGGCTCTGAAATATGCCGTAAGTGCAAAAAAAAGCGAGCTGAAGGTGCTTATATATCTCTTTGCAAATATAGACAGCTTTAATATTGACAAGGCTTGTGAGGAATTATCAGAATCGGCGGACAGTATCAGGTCCGCCCTGTCCTTCTGGAGAGGTGCCGGCATTATCGAAGAATGGGAAAACGGTGCGGAAGGCGACTCGGAAAAAGAAGACTCTGCCCTTTCTCAAAGCACATCCGCCGCAAAAAAACCTTCTGAAAGAGGTTATTCCACTCTTGAAATTGCCGATGCACGCAAAAATGACAGCGATTTTTCCCATCTCGTTGACTTTGTGGAATCACTTACAGGCGAGCTTCTCAACAGCTTAAAACAGGGAGATTTGCTGTATCTTTACGACAACCTAGGTATGCAGTGCGATGTTATTATGGGCATTGCGGCACACTGCGCTGATGAAGGCAAAACAAAAATAAGATACATCGTAAAAACGGCAGAAGGCATACATAACGACGGTGTAAGAACATATAAGGAGCTCGAAAGCTATCTTGCAGCTAAGAAAAGCTACAAGGAATACTCATCCTTTGTCAAAAAGCTTATCGGTGCAGGAGACAGGGCTTTTACGGCGGGCGAAGAAAAGACCGTCAAAAGCTGGGAATGCGAAATGTGTATTTCAAAGGAGCTTGTGGAATATGCCTATGAAAGAACGGTTAGTCTTATTTCAAAGCCTTCTTTGGCTTATATGGCGAAAATTATCGAAAGCTGGCACAATGACGGCATAAAAACCGTGGAGCAAGCAAAAAAATCCGCAGAGGGTAATACAGCAAAAAAGAGCCGCAAAACCGAGCTCAGCGAAAAAGCTAAAAACGCAGGCTTTGACATCGACCTTGAGGATTTATTTGAAAAACCGTAAAATCGGGAGATACATATGAAAATAAACAAACTTGTTATATCAAGCTTCGGAAAGCTTAAGGATATAGGCATATCCCTTGACGAGCGTGTTACCGTCATCACGGGCAAAAACGAGGCGGGAAAAAGCAGTATTGCCGCCTTTATTAAATATATGCTTTACGGCTTTACAGGCTCACGAAGCAGAGATTTATCAGAAAACGAAAAGCTTAAATATATGCCCTGGGAGGGAGAAGCCTGTTCGGGCGAGCTTCACTTTGCTACAGACGACGGCAAAAGCTATAGTGCTGTGCGCAAAACCACTGCCAAAAGCCAGAGCGGAGTATTTGACCAAAACGGAAGCCCCACCGATATCATATGTGCAGGCGAGCATTTTCTCGGTGTCAGCGAAAGCTGTTACAAAAAGACGGCGTTTATTGGCGAAAGCAATGTGAGCTTTTCCGACTCAGGCGAGCTTGACGAGGCAATACGAAACATCGTCTACAGTGCAGACGAGGGCGTTGACAGTGCAAAAGCTCTTAAAAAACTGGATGCTCTTCGCAAATACTATCTTACCAAAAACGGCAAGGGCGGAGAAATATACGAGCTGACAAAGCAGATAGATGAGCTCACAGCAGAACGGAACAAGTGGCAAAGCGGTCACAAGGAGCTTATGAGCGCCGAGTACAATTTAAAAGAAATCTCTGCAAAAATCGCCTTTAACAGCGAAAAAAAAGCTGCCCTCCAAAAGGAAGCGGAAAATCTCGCATCTTACGGTGCCATACAAAAATTACAGCAGGCAGAGAAGCTGAAGAATGATTTGGATGACAGCAAAACGGCCTTCGAGGAGCATTTCGCAACAATGCAGAACGGCTCATTTGTCCCCGACGACAGCTTTGCAAAGGAGCTTGATCAGCTACTTTACGACATTTCGGCACAGTCAAATAATTTAAAGCAAATGGCGCAAAATGTGGAGAATGCAAAGTCAGGTGTTGAAAGTGTTTACGCCGATGAAAAGGGCAGAAAAATATGTTCCCGTCTTGAGGAAAAGAACATCGATGCCCAAACCCTTCTTGACGAAACAAGCAACTTAAAGGCAAAGGCAAAAAAATATTTTACTCTTGCAATTATTTTCACTCTTTTGATTGTCACGCTTCCGATAGGAATCTTCTTCTTTGCAAAACGCGGCGGCATAAACAAAAAGCTGTGCGGTATGTGTGATGAATTTGACTGTGAATGTATTACAGAGCTTGAACAGAGCTTAAGTACAGTTTCGTCCTACAGAGGCCTTGAAAAAAGCGCACGTGACATTTTGAAAAACGCCGCACAAAGCAGAATAGAGGCAGAAAATGCCTTGAAGGAAAGTCTGTCTGTGCTGCACAGGTACGGCGAGAAGTGTCCCTTTGAGGTTTCGGAAAATTTCACCGTTCTCATTGAAAACGCCAAGCAGTATCTGTCACGTGTCAAACAATACCTTGAAAAAAGCTCAATTCTCAAAGCAAGGTGCAACGAAGCATATGTGGCATACAAAACCTTTATGTCTTCTGTTGACACAGAGGAGCTGAGTGAGCTTGCAAAGAACTACGACGAAAGTATTCCCCTTCGTGACGAAGGTATAATCAAACGTGAAACAGCTTTTTACACCCAGGCAAACGATGCACTTACCGTCAAGGAGCGTGAGCTTGAAAAAACAGCCGCTGTCCTTGCAGGCACTCTTCCTAAGCCAGGTGAAATACAGTCAAAAATTCTTTCTCTCACGTCAGCCCGCGACGAAATGGTAAAAAAACACGCCGCACTTGAATTGGCAATAACCACCCTTGAAGAAGCAAGCGAAAGTATGAAAAATGAAGCCGCTCCTCTTATTGCAAGTGAATCGGGCAGCCTCTTTTCAAAAATCACGGGTGGAAAATACAAAGCCCTTTTCACCGACAGTGAGATGAGGCTGTCCTTCCTTGAAGGCGGCGACGCGGTGTCTCGTGAAGCAAGCTATCTCAGCACAGGCACACTTGATGCGGCATACATATCCCTCAGAGTTGCACTTTGTAAATTCCTGTATAAGGAAAAGCCTGTACTTATATTCGACGATGCCTTCAGCCATATGGACGACGAAAGGCTTGAGAAAACATTAGATTTCCTGTGGCAGTTAAGCAAGGAGTTTCAGATAATCATTCTTTCCTGCCACACAAGAGAAAAGAATTTTTTTGACAGCAAGGGAAAGATAATAGACTTTAAAATACAGAGGTAAAAAATGTCATTTGAAATAGCAAAAAATCATCTTGAAAAATACGGTTTTGACGACAGAGTACAGACCTTCGATGTATCCAGCGCAACGGTAGAGCTTGCGGCAAAGGCACTAGGCTGTGACGGAGCACACATTGCAAAGACTCTCTCCTTTGCAGTAAGCGATGAAAGAACGGTGCTTATCGTAACGGCAGGCGACACAAAGGTAAACAGTGGAAAATTCAAGGCATTCTTCGGTGTCAAGGCAAAGATGCTTACCTTTGACGAGGTGGAGCAAAAAATCGGTCACGCCGTAGGCGGTGTGTGTCCCTTCGGAGTAAACGAGGGCGTTGAGGTTTATCTTGACGTGTCAATGAAGCGTTTTGACACAGTTTATCCTGCCTGCGGAAGCGGCAACAGTGCCGTAAGGCTGACACCCGACGAGCTTGAAAAGTGTTCGGGAAGCCTTGGCTGGATTGATGTTGTTGTTCCGATGGAGCAGTAACAGAAAACAGTTGAAATTATAGTCTTACATTTTAACAGCATATTTTAAAGGAGCCAAAAGGCTCCTTTTAGTTTATTGAAAAAGTATGTTTTATCTCACGTTTTAGGAAAACCCCCGGCGAGGGTTTTCCTCTTTACCGTCCTTTGAAGGACGGTAAATTCACCTTTCCTGCGCTTTATGAAGCACAAGGAGTTTCGCCGTCTGCGGACGGCGACCAAGGCTCTGCCTTTGGAAACCGCAAGCCTTTGAAAAGGCTTGACCTAAACTTTCACAATGGTTTTGCGACAAGCTCAAAGGAGCCTTTCGGCTCCTTTTTTACATTCATTTTTATCAGAGAATAGACTGCAAAAACTGCTTTGTTCTAGGATTCTGAGGATTTGTGAAAATCTCCTCGGGTGTGCCGCTTTCGGCAATAAC
>JAZRKT010000109.1:0-3530 GCA_045646465.1 Eubacteriales bacterium
CGTTGAACTTGAGGTTACCGAAACAGAACCCGGCTTCAAGGGTGATACAGCTCAGGGTGCTACAAAGCCCGCTACTCTTGAAACAGGCGCAACAATCAAGGTTCCCCTCTTCATCAACATCGGCGACGTTCTCAAGATAGATACCAGAACAGGCGAATACCTCGAAAGAGCCTAGTCGGGAGCGCCCGACAGCGAATGTCGCAGGCAGCCTTAGACGGTAATTGATTTTTGTTTCCGTAAAGGTTGTCACAACTACTTGAACAGCAGTTGCGACTGCCGAGGGGCGTTTGCTGCACAGGGCGGAGTTTTATTGAAAATATCAGTCTTCGAGTCTGAACAACTCAAAGACTGCTTTTGGATGATTTCTTAACAGCGGCGACAGCCAAAATTAAGTTCTTTATGTCACTTTTCTTTCAATAAAAGTGACATAAACCCTTACAGAAACCAACTATTGAAAGAGAGGTTTGAATTATGGAAATAAAGAACAAGGTAGCTCACCTTAAGGGACTTATGGAAGGCATGGAATTTGATGCTTCCACAAAGGAAGGCAAGGTTATTTCGGCAATTGTTGACATTTTAGACGACATTGCAGACGAAATTGAGCTTATTTATGATGATGTGGATTCTCTCTACGAATACTGCGACGAGCTTGATGCAGACCTCGGCGACGTAGAAAGCGAGCTTTTTGAAGATGACTACGACGACTATTATGACGACGATGAAGGCTTCTACGACGAATGCGGCGACTGCGAAGCAGAAGACTGCTCGGGATGTAAGCTTGCAGAAGAATAATAATTCAGCTTTACAGAGAAAAAGGTACGGTTTATGCCGTACCTTTTTTATTTGTTCCATTCTGTTTATCAATAATTAACCGAAGCAGATAGTATAGCTTACGGTTTTGCTGCCGCCTTTTTCAAGACGGAACATATCGCTTCTGTCAGAAAAATCGTCTGTTACGCCGTCATAAGAGGGAAGACCGCACCACGGCTCAATGCAAACGTAGGGGGCATCTGTTTTGGGCATATGCCAAAGACCGAGGTAAGGAAGGTCTGCAAAGTGAAGTGTAACATATCTGTCGGTAACATCTGATTTAAGACTTACCTTTTTGCCTGCTCTTGACATAAAGATTGCATCGTTGTCAAACATATCGTGGTGAAGGGGAAGCCTGTAGCCCTTTTCAAGCTTCAAAGCCCTCTTCAGTCCTGTCTGATAGCAGGTTGAGGTAAAAAGCATATGGTCGGGATTTACGCCTTCTTCAAATTCTATGTAGTAGTCGGAAAAAACACCCTTGCCACCAATGGGCACGCAGAAGCCTGTATGTGCACCGGGTGCAAAGGGAAGAATTTCCTCGCCTGTGTTTTTGACGGTGATTTCCGAGAAAATGCCGTTGTCGTTAAGACGGTAGGAAATATCAATATCAAACATAAATGGATACTGTTTTAAGCTTTCCTCGTTTGCACTGAAGGAAAATACTATAGAGTTGTCCGTTTTTTCCTTGACAGTCATTACTGTTTTTTTTATAAAGCCGTGGTTTTCCATGGCATATTCCTTGCCCTCGTATGTGTATTTGAAACCGAAAAGTCTTCCGCATACTGGGAACATTATTGGAGTGGAGCTTGCCCAATATTTTGGGTCTCTTTGCCAGATGTATTCTACGCCGTCCTTTTTAACGGACAGTATTTCAGCACCCAGGTCTGAAATTTCAACTGTAAGTATGCCATTTTTTAATATGTGTGTCATATATACTCCTCCTTAAAAATGTTTGTAAATTCAGTTAACTTAATTATACCTTTGCCTTTGTGTTTTGTCAAGGGTTTTGATGGTGAAAAAGCGGTAAAAAAAGCAAATATGAGTATTTGCCGGATGTCGACAAATGCTTACAGATTATTTGTATCTTGATTAAAAAAACTGTGTCGCCACTTGACATAAACAGAGGGGTGTGATATAATAAATCAAAATGGAATGAAATGACAGAATTGATAGGAGAAAATGATATGAATTTGAAACTTGAAAACCTTACAATTGAGCAGAAAATTGGTATGGTGATGTGCGCAAGACGTTTTGAGCCGGATGATGTTGATTTTATTGTAGAACTTATCAAAAATCACGCTCTTGGCTGTGTACAGCTTCCTGCAGAGAAAAAGGATATTGTCAAACGTGTACTTGATGCTGCAGATTATCCTATCCTTGTAATAAATGACACAGAAACTGGATTTCCTACATCCTCACTTCCCAAGATTTCTCTTATGTCGCTTGCTGCCTGTGATAAAAAAGAGTATTACAGGGCATTTGCAAAGGGAATCGTAAAAGACGCAAAAGAAAACGGCTTTAACGGCACATGGGGACCTGTAATAGATATTCTCAGAGGCGACGGCCCTTGCAGAGTGCATAGAAATTTTTCTGACAAACCGCAAAAGGTATGCGAGGCTGCGGAAATTATAGCAGAAGTTTACAAGGAAAATAATTATTTGTCAACGGGCAAACACTTTCCCGGTGCTCATGATGTACCCTTTGACACACATATGACAGAAGGAGCTTCCGAGCTTTCATTGCAGGATATGGAGGAATTCGACTTTGTTCCTTATGAATATTTACATAAGAAAGGTCTGCTGCCCTGTGTAATGGTAGGGCATGTCGCAGTACCCAAAGTTGATCCCGAATACCCTGCATCACTTTCCAAAAAAATAATTGACATCTTAAGAAATAAGGGCTTTGACGGCGTTTGCTTTACAGATTCCTTTGCAATGATGGGAATACTTCAGAAGTACGGCGAAGAAAATGCTTACGGAATGGCTGTAGCGGCAGGCAATGATATTATTCTTACGAACTTCCGCACATCTGTAAAGGATTGCTATGAAATGTTGCTTAAAAATTATCGCGACGGTATGTTTACCGAGCAAAGACTTGATGAGGCGGTACGAAGAGTTCTTGCTGCACAGGAATTTGTATCACAAAGCAACGAAAAAGCCGAAAAGTTTACTGAGTATGATGAAAAGCTCATCAATGATGTTGCAAAAGTGTGTATCACACGAGTGTGCGACGAAGGTGTAAGTGAAACCTTACATGATGACAGCAAAGAAAGAATGTTTGTAATTCTCACGGAAAACGGCTACAATCCCGAAAATGGCACTCCCGAAATAGAAACAGGCGAGTGGTATAATCCTGCAAGAGTTGCTGAGAAAATCAAAGCAGAATACCCAAGTGCCCATATTGAATTTCTTCCCGAATTTCCGGCACAGATGGATAATTACAGAGTTCTTACAACAGCGGCAAACTACAAGGAGGTTGTATTTGTGACCTTCTGTACTACCACAAGCTATCTTGGCACAGACGGCTTTACACGCAGAATAGAAGCTGTTATAAACGGACTTATATTTTCGGGAAAAGTGCCTGCTGTTGTTCATTTTGGAAATCCCTATGCACTTAAAAAGCTTGATCATATTCCCGTAAAAATCTTTGGTTATATGATACCGGATTCTCAAGAATATGCAATTGATGTGCTTAAAGGTAATATTCCTGCACAGGGCACC
>JAZRKT010000110.1:0-1611 GCA_045646465.1 Eubacteriales bacterium
CTGACGTTACGGGATAAAGTGTTGTGGGTGAATCCTCAAGGTACTCGTATAACCCCACAGTAACATCTTTTCCTGTTATACCAATAATTTCTCCACAATTATCATAAGGTTTTTCAAGCCTTATAGAGCAAACATCGCCCACACTGTAACCTGTCGGTACAGTATCCAAGGTGTAAGTTATTGCAACGCCGTAATTATCAACAGATATAGGCTTGGATATTGCCGTTATGTAAAAGCCCTTGCAGCCGGCAATGTTTTCCCCTCTTTGACGGACGGTGTTTTGGCTTATGCCCGAAATCAAAGCAGTAGCATCGTCAACAAGCTCGCTGTACGCCTTTGCCTCATCACGCATTTTTTCCGTTTCGCCTAAAAGAACATTTACCTGCTTTGCATATTCCTTTACCGCAAGTACATTTTCTCTGCTTGACGTTGCCGCCTGCTGTGCGGTGTTGCTGAACTGCTTTGCCTCGTTACAATGGCCAAAGGTAATCCGTTCAAGCTGTGCAAACTCGCTTAACTGCTCTGGGGTAACTTCATTTTCCGAGTTGTGGGAGCCGTCTACCGAAAAAATGCCCATTTCGCTGTGCCAGCATCTTCCGCTGTCACCCTCAAATCCTCTCAGCTGATAGGTAACAAAACCCTTTTCCGTCAGCAGAGCCGATGTAATATCAAGCTTCAGCTCAAGCAGCTCGCCGTCGTCTGAGTATCTTTTTTCAAGAACTGCACAGCCCTTGTCCTCTCCGAAATCCGCAACAAAATCCATATTGAACAGAGTCTTGTCAGTAATGGCAAAAACTCTTGTTTCCACAAGATTATCTCCTTCAAAGCCTATGTGCTTTTCGCTCTGCGGCACAAGAAGCTTTCTTCCCGATATAATAATCATACTTTTTCTCCTTTCATAAAAAACAACGGCGGTGAGATTCTCGGACTTTTTTGCAACAAGTCTTTGAAATGTCACCGCCGTATGGCGTAAAATAATGCACTTTTTTCTGTGCTAATCAATAACCGCCCAAGCTTCGCAGCCGCCTCAGCGTAGCTATATTATACCACAAAAGTTCGGTTTTGTCAAGAGATTTTGCGCGTTTTTTCGAATAAATGTTCTTTGTTTTGGAAATTAAATGAAGTATCAAAGAAAGAGCGTTGGCATAAAATAATAGTGCCAAAGAAAGCTGAAAGGCTTAAGAAAGGAGAAACGTTATGTCTGAAAAAGACGGCATAAAGAGAACGTCAAAGGAAAGTGAGAAATACAGATGCAAGAAAAAAACACGCCGCATACGGCTTAATATTATAGACAACAGCGTGGGTCAGAACAGTCCCGAATGGACGGCAAGCACCTGCGACCCATTAGGGTCATACACAGGCATTCCTGAAAACAGGTTTGACAAGCCTGTGCAGGATGCTGATGACTTATAAGGGTTCGTTTTTTTACTGCGCCAGGGTACGGTCGCTTTCTTGAAAGAAAGCTCCGCAAAGAACTTTATTTTGGCTATCGCCGTTTTGAAAGAATTTTTCGATGTTTTTTTCATTTTTCATCGTAGGGGCGACCTTTGGTCGTCCGAAGATTCTTTTACGTTTAGCAGGGATGTTTCGGCACTGCGACGCCGACCTTCT
>JAZRKT010000111.1:0-2175 GCA_045646465.1 Eubacteriales bacterium
ACTCCTTGGCTCACAGAACGACATGGCTACGATCCGACTTATCGGTGCGGGATTTATCGCAGACGCTTCTTGAAGTAAAGAATATGTCAGGTCTCTACAACCGCCTTGACAGCGTTTCCTTCACCCTGAAAAAGGGAGAAATATTAGGTATTGCAGGTCTTGACGGCTCGGGAAGAACAGAGCTTCTTGAAACTCTTTACGGCATTCTCACAAGAAAAGAAGGAGAAATATATCTTTCGGGCAAAAGAATTTACAACAAAAATGCAAGGGATGCAATAAACAACGGCTTTGCTCTTCTTACCGAGGAACGGCGTGCCACGGGTATTTTCGGCATACTTCCCGTCAGCGAAAACGCCGTTATTTCAAGCATTGACAGGCACAGGACGGGTCCCTTTCTCAGCAATGCCAAAATCAAAAAAAGCACCGACTACGTCATAAAATCCATGAACGTAAAAACGCCGTCGGGTAAAACCAAAATCCGCACGCTTTCAGGCGGAAACCAGCAGAAGGTTATCCTTGGCAGGTGGCTTCTTACACAGCCCAAGGTACTGCTTCTTGACGAGCCCACACGAGGCATTGACGTGGGTGCAAAGTTTGAAATTTACCGTCTTATCGGCAAGCTTGCAGACGAAGGCAAGGGCGTTATTATGGTTTCCTCTGAAATGCCGGAGCTTCTGGGCGTCTGCGACAGAATTCTTGTAATGAGTGCAGGCCGTCTTGCAGGAGAAGTAAATCCCAAAAACACCACTCAGGAAGAAATTCTCACCCTTGCGGCAAAATATGTATAAGGAGGCAAAACAATGTCACAGACAGAAAAATCACATAGCAGTTCCATTAAGGGGCGTCTTGCCTCTTTTGCAAATATGGACAGCCGCGACAAAAAAAGAGCCATAAGCGATATGCTGTTCAACAATGCAATGTATATTATTATCATCATCGCCATTATCTTTATTGCAATAAGAGTGCCCGCCTTTTTGTCGCTTTCTTCAATCATAAACATCATATCCCTGACGGCGGCAAAGCTTCCGATAGCCCTGGGCATAGGCGGTGCAATTGTACTGACGGGCACCGACATTTCGGCAGGACGTGTTGTGGGACTTACTGCCTGCATATCCGCATCACTTCTTCAGATGTCATCATATGCAAACAAGATGTTCCCAAATCTAAACCCCTTGCCGTTATGGGCAGTATTTATAATTGTTGTTGCGGCAGGCGCCTTTATCGGTGTCATAAACGGATTTTTTGTTGCAAAGTTCAAGCTTCATCCTTTTATTGTGACACTTTCAACGCAGTTAATAGTTTTTGGCATCGTGCTTATGTATCTTATGATAGGTACAAACAACGGCCAGACACTTTCGGGGCTTGACCCGTCATACACCGATTTTGTAAGAGGCACCCTTTTTAAAATAGGCGGAGTTGCGGTGCCGAAATACGTTCTTTATTCAGCAATAATTACGGTAATTATGTGGATTGTATGGAACAAAACAGCATTCGGAAAAAATATGTTTGCGGTAGGCTCCAACGAGGAAGCGGCAAATGTTTCGGGTATAAATGTTTTCCGCACGATTATCCTTGTCTTTACCCTTGCAGGTGCGATGTACGGCATTACGGGCTTTATAGAAGGAGCGAGAATTGCTTCCTGCTCAGCCAACACAGGTCTCAACTACGAGTGCGATGCCATTGCGGCGTGTGTAATTGGCGGTGTTTCATTTGTGGGAGGAACGGGCAAAATCAGCGGTATAGTTATAGGAGTGTTGCTTTTACAGATTATTTTCGTAGGTCTGAACTTTCTCTCGGTATCGGCAAATATGCTATATGCCATTAAGGGTCTTATTATTTTAGGCGCCTGTGCTATTGATATGAGAAAATATCTTGCCAAGAGATGAGTTTTTTCTTTTTTGTTACTTTATATAATACAGGACGTGCCGACTGCGGTCGGCAGGGGTGATATATGAAATTTGATTTTGTTTATCGCAGGGATGTTTCGTCGTCTGCGGACGATGGGAAGATTCATTTATCTATCGCAGGGGTGTTTCGGCACTGCGGTGCCGAGTTACTTTGACCCGCGTCAAAGTAACCAAAACGCTCCCCTCAACGGAGGGATGGCTCGGTCGGGGATATTAGCTTTGGCGATAATTGCGAACGTCGGAGACTAAGGGCTCCGACGTTCGGGTA
>JAZRKT010000112.1:0-2879 GCA_045646465.1 Eubacteriales bacterium
TGTTTTTTCTGTTGATTTTTTCCCTCAGCTTTATTTTTTCACCGTCATCCTTCTTTGCCCTGCCGTATCTTGACACCGCAAAGTATCTCAGCGCATCGGGAGCGTGGGTTATGGCATGGGGCTCTGTAGAAACGTCGCCCGTTCTTGTTTTGTGGTGCATAAGCAGAGGCAAGCATCTTATGAGGTTTGTGCAGTTTCTCATTATTTTCAGCCGTGAAAGTCTTACGCCGTCCTTTTCATAGCTCTTCATAAGCTCCTTTAAGCACATCCAACCGTCAATACGCTCGCTTGTAAGCTTTGTGAGATATACACCGTTTTCGCCGAAAAGCTCAGCAATGCTCTTGCCTGAATCCTTCTGCCTTGACCATAAATCCGACGGTGCAATGTAGAAAAGTACATTTTGTCTTTTGTTAAGAATTTCCCTTGCCGCGTCGCTTACAATAAGATTGTCCTTGTGGATTTCGTCGTAAACGTAGGCGTTTCCCCTTTCGTCCACCGCCACAAATACCGCCGCCAGCATATCAAGACCGTAGTCAATTGCACAGTATTTTGCCCAAGATTCGGGAATTTCAAAAATGTCTATTGTGTGCAGATTTTCGTCAAACTCTCTGAAATACTGACCCTCAAACTGTCCCCAGTCTCCGTCAAGCCACGCACCCCGTAAAGAGGCAGGAAGGCTTTTAAGCTGGTCAAGATAGTCAGGATTTTCCTTTAAGAGAATTTCGTTGTCGTACACCCTTGCCTGAATAAAGCAGTATTCCTCGGGATTCTCGCCCTCGCGGTAGCTTCTGTCGATAAATAAACGCTTGACCCAAGCGTGACCCACTCCTCCCGGATTGCAGGTAATGTACATTCTTTTTGGAAAGCCGTTAGCACCTCTTAAGCAACCCTTGAGGGTGTGAAACTGATACTCCGTCATTTGCGTTGCCTCGTCAAGAGCGATAATGTCGTATTCCTGTCCCTGATATTGAAGCACGTCGCTTTCGCTGTCAAGGTAGCCAAGGCGTATTCTGCTGCCACTTGGAAACTCAAAGGTTTTACGGGAATCTGTATAGGTGCATATGTCGCAAAGCTCCGACAGCATAGGTCTTATGTGGTTGTCGCGAAGCTCGGGGTATGTTCTTCGAAGAAGCAATATTGAAATTCCTTTATACTGCAGGGCAAGAAGTATGAGCTTTCGCCTTAAAGCCCAGCTTTTGCCTCCGCCTCTTGCTCCGCCGTAGGCAATGTATTTTGTGTCGGCAAGAAAAAATTCTCTCTGTTTCTTCTGAGGCTTCCCCCGAAGTATGACCGTTTTTCCCGTAGAGCTTACCTTCCTGTTCTTATCACATTGCAATTTCCTTCGCCTCGTCGCTGAGTAATACCGTGACGGTTCCCGTTTCGCCTCTGCCGTCACAGTCGGTGTCGGTACTCTTTTCGCCCCAGCCGAAATAGTACTTAAGACTTGCCTGGGAAGCGTTGACGGATAAGTCTCCTGACAACGACTTTTCCTCGATGAAGGCTCTTATTCTTCCACTTGCATCCTGCAAAAGCTGACGGTACTTGCGGTTTTGCGAAAGCACATCAAACTGAGCCTTAGTAAGCCCTATGTGATAAAGTAGCCCCGACATTGTGTATGGCTTTAATACCTTTTTGCTGTCTGTGCTGTTGACAGCATCGCACTCATCAAAATAGCTCTCGATTCTTTCCTTAAGCTCATTTGCCGTTTTGCCGTTCATAGTTCCCTCTCCCTTCTACAGCTCTATGCTGCTTGAAAATTCCTCTATATTGTCCTCAAAATAATCCATCCTGCAGCCGTCGTGAATGACGTCGCCCGTTTCGTTTATCTCCAGCGCCACATCTCCCTTTTCAAATCTGTAGCCGCATTGAGCGCATGCCGTCATCATCAGCCTGACGGGACTTATAAAATCCGTTCTTTTAGTTTTTTCCAAATTTTATCCTCCTTGAATTTGCACATTAGTTCTAAACATATGTTCTTATTTGAAGTATAAAAAATATCGGAGCAATTCCGATTAGCGTTATAAATAAAGTCTGCACCTTTTTACTGTGAGTGCCTGCAGGCAAAAACGTATTTTCACAGGTAAATGCACATAAAACATCCTGTTTTGACTGCGTTTTGTGTGCGATGCTTTCTTTACTGCACCCACATTATACCACAAAATGTTCGAAAAGTCAAGACAAATTTTCGAACAATAGTTCATTTCGTCGTTTTAGCCAAATTTTTTCGCTTAATATTAGCTGATATGTACGCAAAACGAATAGTCAAAAAACTTGCAATTTAGGTCAAAATCGTTTAAAAATAAGCGTAGAGATATACTAAAGTAAGAATGTTATAAAAGGTGTATGTATCTTTTATAAAGACTGTATAATCTGGATGCCACTTAACAAAGCCTCCCTTGCCATCGGCCCCCTTGCCTAAAGGGGGCTGTCAACGAAGTTGACTGGGGGATTCATGGGAGGTGTCAGTCGAAGACTGACGGAGGGATTCTTTTACAGCAATATCAATATATTGACAAACTCCCTCGAAGTTTCTATTCACCTCATTATTAGGTATTCTAATAACCGTCAATTTTCGCTGTTCTATTCTTTCTGTCCTGATTTTATCTTTTAACAGACCTTTTTCTTCATAATGTTGTGAACCGTCAAGTTCAATTATCAATCTTGCACTATGGCAATAAAAATCAACAATGTAATTATCAATTACCTTTTGTCTTAAAAATCTGACGGGATATGTCTTCAAAAAATCATACCACAGCTGTTTTTCTTCTTTAGTCATATTCTTACGCAATACTCTTGCATTGGTTGTTAATTCTGTGTTATGTTTTCTCTCCATGTATCCCTCCACCACCTTCGGTGGTCCCCCTCCCTTTAGGCAAGGG
>JAZRKT010000113.1:0-3841 GCA_045646465.1 Eubacteriales bacterium
GTTTGTTTCAATTTCTTTGAAATTCTTTAAGCTCATTTTAATCCTCCAATTGTCACATAATTCGATATGACAAAGTAATTACAAATTATACCTTATATATTGTATTATATTTTTGCAAAAAGTCAAGAGTTTTTTTGAAAAATTTAACTTTTCATCATTAAAACAGGCTTTTTACATACTTTTGCCAATAAAAACACTATATTTTTGGTGATATTGATGTGACAAAAAGCTTGTCAAAACTCGTTTTTGATTTGTCTTGAAAAAAGCGAGCTTAGCTCTGACGAAACATCGGCGTTTCGGTACAGTATGTTGTAGACGGCGTGACATATTGGAAGCTCGGTGCCGTTTCTCTGTGCCATTTCAATAAGAGCCTTTACCGTATAGTAACCTTCGGCAAGATAGTCCTGCTTTTCGCCTTTTATAAATGCTTCGCCAAAGCGCCTGTTGTTGCTGTAGGGAGAAAATACGGTCGCCTCGTAGTCTCCAAGGTGGCAAAGACCGTATGCAGAAAGCTGGTTTCCTCCCTCAGCCGCAATAAGTCTTGAAATTTCTCTTGTACCCCTTGACATAAGGGCACCTTTAAGGGTAGAAAGCCCCAGACCGTCAAGCATACCTGCCGCAATGCCGATGACGTTTTTGGCTGCCGCACCTATTTCGTTGCCGATAAGGTCGTTGCCGTAGTAAAAGCGGATAAGCTCGCTTGAAAATGCATCAACAAGCATTCTTTTTGTATCCTCGTCGTCGCTGTCGATAACCATACAGTTGGGAATACCCGCATAGAATTCCTGCGCATGACCGGGACCTAGCCATACGGCAACCTTGTTGGATTTGTCGGTACCTGACTTTACAATTTCCGAAAGTCTTTTGCAGGTGTCAATTTCAATGCCTTTCATACACAGCACGAAAGTTTTATTTTTTACCCCTGCCTGTGTCAGTGTTTCGCAAAAGGATGACAACTGCTGAGACGGTATGGAGATTATGATAATGTCGTTTGTCGCAGCCTCGTCAAGGTCTGTTGTGAGCCTGAGGGTGTCCGAAAGAGACATATATTCATTTTTCCGTTCTGACATAAGACGGCTCATTTTTTTTGAATCCTGTCTGCCGTAAAGGGTGACGTCGTTGCCCATTTTGTCAAGATACCAGGCAATACACGTTCCCCATCTGCCGCAGCCCATTACTGTTATTTTCATCTTATTTTCTCCAATTCTCAAAGATGATGCGGGGGACGCCCCGCGGCAAATTTCGTAGGCAACCTTTGATAGTATTATACCATAGGTGCTCGTAAAGGCCGTTTCGACCGCCATAAACGCAAGCGGTCAAAACTGCAATTGTTTATTTTGTGCACAGGTGGTTTTATATGCAAAATAGCCGTCACGACAACCATAAATCAAAGTTGTCGCGACTGCTTTTTTTACTAAAGACTCATATAGCACCACAGCCAAAACGATGGGTTATTCACGAATGACACGCTTTGAACAAAAGAAAAGAATCACGACTTCATTATCGCACCCTTGTCAGCACTGTCAACAAGCTTTGCGTATCTTGAAAGCCAGCCTGACTTGATGTTGGGTTCGGGTTTTACGTACTTTGCCTTTCTTTCGGCAAACTGCTCGTCGGTGATGGATGCGTTGATTGAGGCGTTAGGAATGTCAATGTTGATAATGTCGCCTTCCTCAATAAGTCCGATAGGACCGCCGCAGGCAGCCTCGGGAGCAACGTGTCCGATAGAAGCTCCTCGTGAAGCACCTGAAAAACGTCCGTCGGTTATGAGAGCTACCGTCTTGTCAAGCTTCATACCTGCAAGGGCACTTGTGGGATTGAGCATTTCTCTCATACCGGGGCCGCCCACGGGACCTTCGTATCTGATAACAACAACGTCGCCGTCAACGATTTTGCCTGCGTATATTGCCGAAATTGCCTCATCCTCGCTGTTGAATACTCTTGCGGGACCTGAGTGCTTTAACATTTCGGGAGCAACGGCGCTTCTCTTTACGACACAGCCGTTTGGTGCAATGTTGCCCCAGAGAATCTGAATACCGCCTGTCTCGCTGTAGGGATTGGTAATGGGACGGATGTTGTTTTCGTCCTTGATGTATGCGTCTGCAACGTTTTCGCCAACGGTCTTGCCTGTAACGGTAAGAGCATTTGCGTCAATGAGGTTTTTCTTTAAAAGCTCTGCCTGTACTGCAGGAATACCGCCTGCTGCATCAAGGTCGGAGATGTGGGTAGCACCTGCAGGAGCAAGGTGGCACAGATTGGGCACTCTGTCGCTTGTCTTGTTGAATAATTCAAGGTCAAAGTCAACGCCTGCTTCGTTTGCAATTGCAAGAAGGTGAAGCACGCTGTTGGAAGAACAGCCCAGAGCCATATCACAGGCAAGTGCGTTAAGGAGGCTTGTCTTGTTTACAATCTTGCGTGCGGTGATGTTCTTTTCAACAAGGTTCATAATTGCCATACCTGCGTGCTTTGCAAGCATAATTCTCTTGTTGCTTACCGCAGGGATTGTGCCGTTGCCGGGAAGTGCAATACCGATAGCCTCGCACAGACAGTTCATACTGTTGGCGGTGTACATACCTGCACAGCTTCCACAGCCGGGACATGCACCTGTTTCACATTCGTGTAATTTGCACTGGTCAATCATACCTGCCTTGTAAGCACCGACAGCCTCAAATAGCTTGGAAAGACTTGCGTGCTGTCCGTCGTAGGTGCCGGGAAGCATAGGACCGCCGCTGCATACTACCGCAGGAATGTCCATTCTTACTGCTGCCATAACCATACCGGGAACAATTTTGTCGCAGTTGGGGATAAGTACAAGACCATCCATACCGTGTGCCATTGCCATTGTTTCAACGCTGTCGGCAATAAGCTCGCGGCTTGCAAGAGAATATTTCATACCGATGTGTCCCATAGCAATGCCGTCGCATACGCCGATTGCAGGCATAAGCACGGGTGTACCTCCTGCCATACGGATGCCTGCCTTTACGGCATCAGCAATTTTGTCAAGATGTATGTGGCCGGGAACAATTTCGCTGTGTGCACACACAACGCCGATAAGAGGACGGGACAGCTCCTCTTCTGTATATCCCATTGCGTAAAATAAACTTCTGTTGGGTGCTCTTTCAGCACCCTTTATTACGTTATCACTTCTCATAGTTAGTTTTTCCTTTCGTTTTCTGTTACTTTTCTTGAAAGAAAAGTAACCAAAAGAACTTTATTTTGGCTGTCGCCGTTGTTGAATTAAATCTAATACTAAAATCTCGTCTTTCTGCACCGTTTTAAGGCTTGTAACTAAAATAATCAAGGGGACACCCAAAACAGGGCATCCCCATTTGCACAATGTGCAACTCACCCCGAACGGGAGAATATTCAAAGAAAGCAGTTTTGACCGCTTGCGTTTATGGCGGCCAAAACGGATAGGCCATTCTACAATACAATAAACGCACAAACCGAACCCTTCGCAGTCTTTGCACCGTTGTTTGGTGCAAAGACGACCTTCACGGGCACCGATAATCGGGTACTCGCCACGGTTGCCTGCCACATTCGCTGCGGGGCGTACCCCGCTTATTTTTTGAGCCAGCTCATCATCTTTCTGAGGTCTGCACCTACAGTTTCAAGAGGATGTTGGCTTTCCTTTCTTCTGGTAGCAAGGAACTTAGCCTTTCTGCCTGCAGAGAATTCCTGCATAAATTCGGAAGCAAAGGTACCGTTCTGAATTTCGGAAAGAACCTTCTTCATTTCCTTGCGTGTTTCTTCTGTGATAAGACGTGTACCTGTTCTGTAATCGCCGTATTCAGCGGTGTTGGAGATGGAGTATCTCATCTTTGCAAAGCCGCCTTCGTTG
>JAZRKT010000114.1:0-58108 GCA_045646465.1 Eubacteriales bacterium
TGTTACGGAGTACACAAGACTTTATTTAAAACGCAAGGATGTGCGGCGTCCTGTTATAAGCAGTGCTTGCCCTGTGGTATCACGGCTTATTCAACTGAGATTTCCCTATCTTAGCGAAAACCTGATTCCCATTCTCTCACCTATGGATATTGCCGGAAGAATGGCTAAGGATCAGGCAAAGGCACGTCACCCCGAGCTTCGCGATGAGGACATCGTTACTGTCTTTATCTCCCCTTGCACCGGCAAGACAAGTTACGTCAAAAACGGTTTTGCAGGAGAAAAAAACACCATTGACTACGTTGTATCAATGAGCGATGTTTACTTTGAGCTTCTGGGCGTGATGAAAAAAGAAAAAACACCCATTCCCGTTTCAAGAACAGGTATGATAGGTATGAGCTGGGCAGTCAGCAGCGGCGAAGCTTCGGCGCTTCTCAACGACAGCTATCTTGCCGTTGACGGAATTGAAAACGTCATTAAAGTACTTGACGAGCTTGAAACAGGAAATTATCCCTTCCTCGATTTTATTGAGCTTAACGCCTGCAGCTCCGGCTGTGTTGGCGGAGTTCTTACAGTTGAAAACCCATATCTTGCAAAAGTTAAAATTCAGAATCTAAAGCGTTATCTGCCCGTTATGCAAAGCAGATATTCGGAAGAAGAAATTTCTTCCCTTCCCGACAAGTATTCAACCAGAAGATTTGCTGAGCCTGTCTCAAAGGGCAAAACCGGAGAAGATATGCTTCTTGCAATGTCTAGGATGAAAAAGTCGCAGGAGATTTATTCCGTTCTTCCTGAATTCGACTGCGGTGCCTGCGGCAGTCCCACCTGTGCTTCCTTTGCGGAAGACGTTGCAAAAGGACTTGCTAAGGTTTCCGACTGTCCTATGCTCGGCAGAAAAAACAAGGCGAACGCTGAATGTGGCGGTGATAAAAATGACGGTTGAGGCACTTCTCAGAAATCAGGACTTTATCGGTCTTTGCATACCCAATCCTGCAAAGGAAATCAGCGGCGTTTACGCAGGCGACCTTCTCAGCTGGGTTATGGGACATGCCGAGGAAGGTGAATGTCTTATCACCATTATGTCAAATGTCAACGTTCTTGCGGTAGCATCCTTACTTGATTTACCCTGTGTAATTCTTGCGGAATCCGTAGAGCCTGACAATGAATTTCTCTCTCTTGCAAAAGAAAAAGGTATCAACGTTTTAAAGACGGCAAAAAGCACTTACGGTGCCTGCACCGTTCTTTACGAGGAATTAAAAAAATGAGCAGGTATTTCTACGACTTGCACATTCACTCCTGTCTATCTCCCTGTGCCGATGACGACATGACGCCGAACAATATCTGCGGAATGGCGGCTCTCAAAGGGCTTAACATCATAGCCCTTACTGACCACAACACCTGCGGCAACTGCGAAAGCTTTTTAAAGGTTGCCAAGGCAAACGGTCTTATTGGCGTTGCAGGCATGGAGCTTACAACGGCTGAAGACATTCATCTTGTCTGTCTGTTTGAATTCTTACAGAACGCCAAGGAGTTTTCGGATGCCGTACAGCCTTTTAGGGGAGTTTTTCCCAACAAGGTTGAAATATTCGGGCAGCAAATGTATATGGATGAAAATGACAATGTTGTGGGAGTTGACGACAACTTTCTTCCCATTGCCACATCTTTAGGACTTGACCAAGCGGTAAAGCTTGCTGAAAAGTTTGATGCACTCATCTTTCCTGCCCACATTGACAGAGAATCAAACGGTATTGTTTCCATTCTCGGTACAGTACCTACTCATCCCGATTTTCCCTGTATTGAGTTCAACGGCAAAGAGGACTACGAAAAATATGTAAAGCATTTTCCGCATATTGCTTCAAAGTCCCATATATTTAACTCTGATGCTCACAATTTATGGACCATCAACGAAGCCGAAAATTACATCGACCTTGAGGATGAGCCATACAGCTCAGACCTTGTAAGGCATAGATTGTTTGAGACTTTGAGAGGCACACGCAGGAAGGACGGCAATATATAATATGAAAGAATTATCTTTGAACATACTTGACATTGCCATGAATTCCGTAACGGCAAAATCAACTCTTATTAGAATTGACATTACCGAAAATGCCGATGTGCTTAAAATTACTATTTCAGACAACGGCTGCGGTATGAGCCGTGAAATGGTTGAAAACGTAACAAGTCCTTTCTGTACTTCTCGCACAACACGCAAGGTTGGCTTGGGTATCCCCCTGTTCAAGCTTGCAAGCGAGCAGACAGGCGGTACGTTTTCAATTGCTTCCAAAAGTATTAACGAGTATCCTGATGATCACGGCACAGTAACATGTGCTACATTTATAAAAAATCATCTTGATTTTACGCCCTTAGGCGACATAATCGGCACTGTTACAACTCTTATTCAAGGAATGGGTGAGCAAATTGACCTTGTGTTTACACACAAGTTCGAAAATCTTGACGTAAGTCTTGACACAAGAGAGCTTCGTGAAACACTTGGGGGTGACATTCCTCTGTCAACACCGGACGTTTTAGTCTGGATTACTGAGTTTTTAAAAGAAAATTATAATATTACTTAAGAAAGTGAGGACACAAAAATGAAATCATTAGCAGAACTCGCTGCCATCAGAGACAAGATGAAAGACAAGGTTTCTCTTCGTGAAGGCACAGGCGAAACAAGAATTGTTGTAGGTATGGCTACATGCGGTATCGCAGCAGGCGCAAGACCCGTTCTTAACGCATTCGTTGAGGAGGTTTCCAAGGCAGGTCTTACCGATTCTGTTTCAGTTCTTCAGACAGGCTGTATCGGCATTTGCCAGTACGAACCGGTTGTTGAAGTTTACAAAGCTGGCGAAGAAAAGGTTACTTATGTACACATGACAGCAGAAAAGGCTCTTGAAGTTGTTGAAAAACACATCAAGGGCGGCAAGGTAATTGCTGAATACACAATGAAATAATTAACGGAGGAAATCAAAATTATGATACGTTCACATGTATTGATTTGCGGTGGTACAGGTTGTACTTCTTCCGGAAGTGCCAAGGTATACGCAAAGTTTGAAAGTGAATTAAAGGCTAACGGCCTTGAAGAAGAAATCAAGCTCGTTCAGACAGGTTGTTTCGGTCTTTGTGCTCTCGGTCCCGTTGTTATCGTTTACCCTGAAGGAACATTCTACTCCAGAGTAACTGAGGACGACATCGCTGAAATCGTTTCCGAGCACCTTCTTAAGGGTCGTCCTGTTACCCGTCTTGTTTACGACGAAACTGACGGTGCAAAGAACGACGATCAGCCCGTTGCTCTTTCCGACACAAGCTTCTACAAGAAGCAGAAGAGAGTGGCTCTTCGTAACTGCGGTGTTATTGACCCCGAAAACATCGAAGAATACATAGGCACCGACGGCTATCAGGCTCTCGGTAAGGTTCTTACAGAAATGACTCCTGAAGAAGTTATCGACACAATCTTAGCGTCTGGCCTCAGAGGACGCGGCGGTGCCGGCTTCCCCACAGGTCAGAAGTGGAAGCTTGCAAGAACCCTCGTTCAGGATGGCGGTCAGAAGTATGTTTGCTGTAACGCAGACGAAGGCGACCCCGGAGCATTTATGGACAGATCCATCCTTGAAGGCGACCCTCATGCTCTTATCGAGGCTATGGCTATTGCAGGCTATGCTATCGGTGCTGACCAGGGTTACGTTTATGTTCGTGCTGAATATCCTATTGCTGTTCAGCGTCTTAAGATTGCTATTGATCAGGCTCGTGAATACGGTCTTTTAGGTGACGATATCTTCGGTACAGGCTTTAAGTTTAACCTTGACCTCAGACTTGGTGCAGGTGCATTTGTTTGTGGTGAAGAAACTGCTCTTATGACATCTATCGAAGGCAAGCGTGGCGAACCCCGTCCCCGTCCTCCGTTCCCTGCTGTAAAGGGTCTTTACAACCGTCCTACAATCCTCAACAATGTTGAAACATACGCTAACATTCCTCAGATTATCCTTAAGGGTGCTGAATGGTTTAGCTCTATGGGTACTGAAAAGTCCAAGGGTACTAAGGTATTCGCACTTGGCGGCAAGATTCACAACACAGGTCTTGTTGAAGTTCCTATGGGTACAACTCTCAGAGAAATCATCGAGGAAATCGGCGGTGGTATTCCCAACGGCAAGAAGTTCAAGGCTGCTCAGACAGGTGGTCCTTCCGGTGGATGTATCCCTGCTCACCTTATTGACACACCTATCGACTACGACAACCTTCTCTCTATCGGCTCAATGATGGGTTCAGGCGGACTTATCGTTATGGACGAAGACAACTGTATGGTTGACATCGCTAAGTTCTTCCTTGAATTTACCGTTGACGAGTCCTGTGGTAAGTGTACTCCCTGCCGTGTAGGTACAAAGCGTCTTTACGAAATCCTTGACAGAATTACAAAGGGTCAGGGCAAGCTTGAAGATATTGACAAGCTCGAAGAACTGTGCCACTACATCAAGTCCAGCGCACTTTGCGGTCTCGGTCAGACAGCTCCCAACCCCGTACTCTCAACACTTATGTACTTCAAGGACGAGTACATTGCTCACATCGTTGACAAGAAGTGTCCCGCTGGCGTTTGTAAGTCCCTTCTCTCCTTCAAGATTATCGAAGACAAGTGTAAGGGCTGTACAAAGTGTGCTCGCAACTGTCCCGTCGGTGCTATCGAAGGTGCAGTTAAGCAGCTACACGTTATCAATCAGGACAAGTGTATCAAGTGCGGCGCTTGTATTGATAACTGTGCATTCAAGGCTATTATCAAGGAATAAGGAGGTCGCATAAAATGGAAATGATTAACGTATTTATAGACGGCATGCCTTACAGTGTGCGCAAGGGTGCAACAATCCTTGAAGCTTGTAAGAGTGTCGGTATTGAAATTCCTACCCTTTGTTATATGAAGGAAATCAACGAAATCGGTGCTTGCCGCATATGCGTTTGTGAGGTTAAGGGTGCAAGAAGCCTCGTTGCTGCCTGCGTTTATCCTCTCGACAGAGAAGGTACAGAGGTATTCACACACAGCCCTGCTGTTCTCGCTTCCAGAAAGTCTACTCTTGAACTTCTTCTTTCAGTTCACGACAAGAAGTGTCTTTCCTGCGTAAAGAGTGGCAACTGTGAATTCCAGCAGCTTTGTAACGACTACGGCGTAACCGACGAACACAAATATGACGGCGATACACCTTGCTACGAATACGACACATCTATGCCTCACCTTATGCGCGACAACAACAAGTGCGTACTTTGCCGCCGCTGCGTTGCAGTTTGTGATAAGAATCAAGAAGTTGCTGTTATCGGTGCTAACGACAGAGGCTTTAAGACACACATAGGACAAGCATTTGAACTCAATCTCGGCAATGTTGCTTGTATTGGCTGCGGTCAGTGTACAGTAGTTTGTCCTACAGGTGCACTTGTTGAAAAGGACGACACAGATAAGGTTTGGGCAGCCCTGTCCGATCCCTCAAAGCACGTTGTTGTTCATGCAGCTCCCTCT
Source organism: Eubacteriales bacterium (assembly GCA_045646465.1). Lineage (GTDB taxonomy): Bacteria > Bacillota > Clostridia > Oscillospirales > CAG-382 > UMGS1387. The sequence goes on from JAZRKT010000114.1 coordinate 5,492, forward strand.
ATCAGAGCAACACTCGGTGAGTGCTTTGATATGCCTATTGGTACAATAGTTACAGGCAAGATGGTTGCTGCTCTCAGAAGACTTGGTTTTGCCAAGGTATTCGATACCAACTTCTCTGCTGACCTTACAATTCTCGAAGAAGCAACCGAGCTTCTCAACAGAGTAAAGAACGGTGGAAAGCTTCCTCTTATCACATCATGCTCACCCGGATGGGTTAAGTTCTGCGAACACTACTATCCCGATATGATTGACAATCTTTCTTCCTGCAAGTCTCCTCAGCAGATGATGGGCGCTGTTATCAAGACCTACTACGCTGAAAAGATGGGCATTGATCCCAAGGACATCTTTGTTGTAAGCGTTATGCCTTGTACAGCTAAGAAGTTTGAAATTGTAAGAAACGATCAGTCTGCTGCAGGCGTTCCCGACACAGACGTTGCCATTACAACAAGAGAGCTTGCAAGAATGATCAAGCGTGCAGGTATCAACTTTGCTTCACTTCCCGACGATCAGTTTGATTCACCTATGGGTCTTGGCTCTGGTGCAGGTACTATCTTCGGCGCAACAGGCGGCGTTATGGAAGCTGCTCTCAGAACAGCAGTTTACTACCTCACAGGCAAGAACCCCGAAAAGCTTGAATTTACCGACGTTCGCGGTACCGAAGGCGTTAAGGAAGCTTCCTACAACGTTAACGGCGTTGAAGTTAAGGTTGCTGTTGCATCCGGCACAGGCAACGCCAAGAAGGTTCTTGATATGGTTAAGAACGGCGAAAAGGATTACACCTTTATTGAAATTATGGGTTGTCCCGGCGGTTGTGTAAACGGCGGCGGTCAGCCTTACCAGCCTGCTTCAGTTCGCAACTTCGTTGACCTTAAGGCTCTCAGAGCTGCGGCTCTCTACGAAGACGACAAGAATCTTCCCGTAAGACTTTCTCACGAAAACGAAGACATCAAGACTATCTACAAGGAATACTATGGAGAGCCCGGCAGCCACAAGGCTCACGAGCATCTCCACACTTCCTACATTGCTCGCAAGAAGGTAGCTTGGTAATTTACTTCTTATTTACTAAAAAGAAGAAGTAAGCAAGAAGAAAACCACCAGCGGTGCTGGTGGTTTTCATTATACAAAAATAGACAGCCTTACTGCAGTCAGCAGTTTATTTCTTATTGGTGTCAGTCTCAACTTCAAAATACTGTCTTGCATGATAGCATACAGGACACACATCAGGTGCTTTTTTGCCTATTTCAACGTGTCCGCAAACTCTGCATACCCACATTACTTCCTCGCATCTTTCAAACACTTTATCCATTTCCACAAGCTTTAAAAGTTCAAGGAAGCGTTCCTCGTGCATTCTTTCAATTTTTCCCACAGCTCTGAACTTTTCTGCTATCTTATCAAAGCCTTCTTCCTCGGCAACCTCGGCAAACTTTTCATACATATCAGTCCATTCATAGTTTTCCCCATTGGCTGCAGCTTTAAGGTTATCTGCAGTGCCGCCGATTTTTCCCAGCTCTGCCGACCATAGCTTTGCGTGTGCCTTTTCATTATCAGCGGTTTTACGAAAGATGTCAGCTATATAGTGATATCCCTCGCTTTCGGCAACCTCGGCAAAGTAGGTATATTTGTTTCTTGCCTGTGATTCACCTGCAAAAGCTTTTTCAAGGTTTGAGTAGGTTTTTGTGTTTTTAATATCCATAATTACACCCTTTCTTTGATATAATTATGCCACGTTTTCGAAAAAAAATACAATAATGCGGTACTCCAAGAATACCGCATCATCTTTTATTATACTTCTTTAATGGTAACAAGCCTGATGTCCGCACCAACACCCTGCAGCTTTCCTACAATATCCTCATAGCCTCGCTGAATATGCTTGATATTATCAATTTCAGTAACTCCCGTTGCCGCAAGTCCCGCAATGATAAATGCGGCTCCTGCTCTTAAGTCACAAGCTGTTACAGGTGCTCCGCAAAGGTTTGCTTCGCCTTCAAAGTCAGCCGTTTTGCCGTCTGTAACCTGAATCTTTGCGCCCATTCTACAAAGCTCATCGGTATACTTGAATCTGTTATCCCACACGCCTTCTCGCATAGTGGACTTTGACGAAGCCATTGCCATAATTACGCCCATCTGAGGATTCATATCGGTGGGGAAACCGGGATAAGGTAAGGTCTTGACATTTATTCCGTTAAGCTCCCCTACATATTTAACTCGAACAGCATCATCAAATTCCTCAACCTCAACGCCCATTTCAACAAGCTTTGCCGTTATGGATTCAAGATGCTTGGGAATAACATTTTTAACCATCAGTTCGCCCTTTGTAGCTACTGCCGCAATCATAAAGGTACCTGCTTCTATCATATCGGGAATGATATCATAGCTAACGCCGTGAAGCTCATCAACGCCTTTAACCTTTATTGTATCTGTACCTGCACCTGAAATATCTGCACCGCAGGCATTGAGAAAGTTTGCAAGGTCAACAACGTGAGGTTCTCTTGCCACGTTTTCAATTACCGTTGTACCCTTTGCCTTTGTAGCTGCCAGAATTGCGTTGATTGTGGCACCGACAGAAACTATGTCCATATATATGGAATTACCGTAAAGACTTCCGTCATCTGTTTCAATATTTACATATCCGCCGTCCTGAATTGACACGTTTGCGCCAAGTGCTTCAAAAGCTTTGATATGCTGGTCTATGGGACGCGCTCCGATTTCACAGCCACCGGGATATGCTGCTCTCGCCTTGCCGAATCTGCCTACCTCGGCACCAAGTATGTAATAAGAAGCTCGCATTTTGCGAACCAACTCATATGGTGCAATACCCGGTGTTACATTGGTAGTATCTATTTCATATGTAGTTTTATCAATTTCCGTTACCGTAGCTCCCACTCGTCTTAAAATTTCAAAGGATGCAGTAACATCACTGATCATTGGCAGGTTATGGAGAACGCATTTATCTGCAGTAAGAATTGTTCCGAAAATTATTGCAACAGCAGAATTTTTCATTCCGCTGACTTCTATATCGCCGTGCAATGGCTTATTGCCTTTTATGACAATTTTATCCATTATGCCTAAGCCTCCGATAATCATTATTGTAGAAACGGGAAATCTTTTCCCAAAATCATTCATTATTTGTTATTATATCACATTAAATACAAAAATGGAATACTTTTTTTACATATTTTAAGGTTTAGAAAAAAATTTACAATGCTTCAAAATACTTCTTTTCCGTGTTGCCGTTTTTATCACGTATTACAAGCTCCCAGCAAGGCAAGATATAATAGGTATTATTATCGCCTTTTCTGAGAAGGTATACGAGGTTTTCATCAGTAACAGCGCTTATCTTCTCCAAATCAAGCTTATAAATAACATTTACGCCGTCTGTCATTTTTTCATGATAACGAAGCGAAGGTTCAAAGGGTATCCATTTTCCGATAACATTGACAAGTACGCCGTCTTCAAAAACGAAATTTACATATACACCGCTGATTTCTATACCGTTAAAGGTCTGTACTGCGCTTACAATATGATATTGCTCGCCCGTAACACTTCCAGTCAGGATATAACTCACCTTTTTTTCAGCCGATAGTTTTTCAAGAATGCTGTCAATTTGCTGTTTTTTGTCAGCTCCCACATCGTACTTGCCATTATAAATGGCACCTGTATTTGCCGATATGCTGTTTCCCTTTACGGAGTATGAAAAGTCAAGGTCAGAATTTACATCAAAAACAAGCTTTCCAACGTCTTCCCTGCCGTCATCTGAATTATAGTAAGTAACAGATAGACCAGTCGGTGTATCAAGCTTTGTCATCAAAGTGTTTTCTCCAAGCCAAGACAAAAAGCCTTCCATTACAACTTTGCGGTATTCTCCTTCGTCTTTAAGACTGAAAACATAAATATTTCCTTCGGGTATTTTTCTTTCTATGATTTTTTCATCAACTTCAACGCCGTGTTTACCAAGATTATCTACAGCCTCTAACACAAAATTCTCATCAAGTACGCTTACCGACTTATTTTCGGTATAGTACAGTCCGTAGAAGACAGCTGTCAGCACGGCAAATATCAGTATGAGAAACAAGAGTATTCTTTTCCCTTCCATTACCGAACCTCCCCATTATCAGCACCGAATTTTGCCCATACCGGAACGTAGTAATCTCCGTCTGTTTCTTTTTCAAGGACAGGACAGAAGGTGATTTCGGAAAAAGCAGGCACATCTTCACTAAGCAACACGTTTGCATAGCGTTGATTAAGGCACACGTTATATTCATCCACTTTTGTACAAACAACGTGAACAAAGCTTGCTCTTACCAGTGAATCGGAGTCAATTTCAAAAACCGCATCATAATTACTGTCAAAAACCGCAATTCCATCAACAAAGGATTTTAAGTACACGCACAATCTATCTTCATTCTTCTGATAATCAATACCAACTATTGAATACTCTCTGCAGTCCTTATTATGCTTTATGGAATTCACTATATTCTTAACTGCCAAAATTTTATCAGCAAACAGATAGCTTCCTGATACGTTGGGAGTATAGCCAAGAAAGTGTTCAAGGCTTACTCCTGCGCCGTCAGAAACATATTCCACCTTTCCTTCGTCGTTAAGCAGAAGCTCATTATAATCATCCACATATATAATTTCAGTATCATTTTTGGAGGAAAAGCTTTTTACAAGGCTTGAATTCAACGAAAAAGTATCAAAAAGCTTATCCACCCAATAGGTTGTGATACTCTTTCCGTAAATACTTCCCATTGAGCGTAATTCGTATTTATCCGACAAAAATGACGAAGCATATACAGGATATATTCCTTCTTCACCGAAGAATTCAAAGCGTGAATATCCGTCACTTATATCATATTCATCCGCAGAAATATTGTCAATTGTAAATTCGTTTGAAGGATAAAGCTCGTTGATTTCTCCGTTTTCAGAAACAGCAGCACCGTATGCTTTTCCGTTTTCATCGGCAGTTAAAAAAAGGTGCTTAACGCCAAAAAGCATATCCCCTTCAGGTGACACAATACCCTGCGACAGACAAGGTAGAAATGCACTTGCATGTATATCGTCAAAATAGCTTAAAAGCAGGTATTTAGGTGATGACACAAGCTTCTGAATATACTCGCGGTACTGCATACTATCATTAAAGCTTACTTTTTTGCTTGTCCCAGAAAACAAATCATCAAGGTATTCATTGGTAATATTCTTTAAAGCTGCACGCGTTTCGCTGTCAAAGGAAGCGCATATATGAGACTCGCCGTCCTTGATACCGATTATCAGTGGCTCTATCATATCATCAAGATATACCTTATTCTCCGCTGCACCCGTTTTAAGCAATATCTGCTTTTCGTGGGACGGCATAGCAGGCAGAGATGAGTTATGTCCGTTGATTTTTATATCAATATACATTCCGCAGGTACAAAGCATACTGAAAAACAGAATTACCGTAATAACAATCCCGAAAAATTCCGCTGCTCTGCCACGTCCTGAATTTTTTTTCACATCACTGCCTCCTTTACCAAAACAAGCGGTGTCTCAAAGCATAAGCTAAATGTGGCACCGCTTAAATATCAGATGTTTTTAAGAATTTCTGCAATTCTTGCGCCGTGTTCCATTCCCTCGTCGTAAACAAAGTTCAGCTCAGGTGTGTTTCTGAGAGCAAGTCTTGAGGAAAGCTCATGTCTTATGAAGCCGAGGGCGGATTTTATACCTTTTTTAACCTCGTTTGCGTCTCCGTTCATCACGCTGTAATGAACCTTACAGTACTTCATATCAGCTGTTGTTTCCGTTCTTGTGATGCTTACAAGGCAGCCTGAGACTCTCGGGTCCTTTACTTCCTTGATAATATACATCAGCTCTCTTGCGATTTCTTCATTTACTCTGTCGGAATGGTGGGCAACCTTTTTCTTTAAAGGCATATTTACCTCCGTAAGTTATCCTCTCTTTACTTCTTCCATAACAAAAGCTTCGAGAATATCGTTTTCCTTAATGTCATTGAAGCGTTCAAGACCGATACCACATTCGTAGCCTGTTGCCACTTCCTTAACGTCATCCTTGAAACGTCTGAGAGATGCAATCTTATCTTCAAAGATTACAACACCGTCACGTACTACTCTTATCTGGCAAGCTCTTGTAATCTTACCGTCCTGAACATAAGAGCCTGCGATAAAGCCTATACCGGGAACCTTAATGGTCTGACGTACCTGTGCTCTACCCATAACAACTTCCTTATATTCAGGATCAAGCATACCGTTGATAGCTGCTGTGATTTCTTCGATACATTCGTAAATAACTCTATAGGTTCTGATATCTACTTCCTGGTCTTCGGCACTATCAACCGCAGCTTTATCGGGTCTTACGTTAAAGCCAACTATGATGGCGTTGGAGGCAGAAGCAAGCATTACGTCATTTTCTGTAATACCGCCGACAGCCGAGTGGATAACCTTAACCTTAACTTCTTCATTTGATAGCTTTTCAAGGCTGGACTTAACCGCCTCTGCTGAGCCCTGAACGTCTGCCTTAACGATGATTGCAAGTTCCTTTGTTCCTTCTGAGAGCTGGTCAAAGAGTGTATCAAGAGACACCTTTGCATTAGCCTTGAAGATTTCTTCCTTAGCCTTGGTCTTTCTTTCTTCAATAAGAGCCTTAGCCATTCTTTCATCCTCAACTACTCTGAATTCGTCACCGCCTTCAGGAGCTTCGGAAAGACCTGTGATTTCAACGGGAACTGAAGGACCTGCTTCCTTAACCGTCAAGCCCTTATAGTCTGTCATTGCTCTTACGTGACCGATTGCAGTACCTGCAATAACAACATCGCCTCTCTTAAGTGTACCGTGCTGTACAAGAACTGTCGCAACAGGTCCACGTCCCTTATCAAGCTTTGCTTCGATAACAATACCCTTAGCCGCACACTTGGGATTAGCTTTAAGCTCCTTCATATCTGCAACAAGCAGTACCATTTCAAGAAGGTCTTCAATACCCTTATGCTGAAGAGCAGACACGGGAACGCAGATTGTGTCTCCGCCCCATTCTTCGGGAATAAGTTCATAGTTTGCAAGGTTCTGCTTGACTGCATCAACATTCGCCGCAGGCTTATCAATCTTATTGATAGCAACGATAATAGAAACGCCTGCTGCCTTTGCATGGTTTATAGCTTCAATTGTCTGAGGCATAATACCGTCATCGGCTGCAACTACGAGAATTGCAATATCGGTAGCCTGTGCACCACGGGCGCGCATTGCAGTAAATGCTTCGTGACCGGGTGTGTCAAGGAATGTGATGTCTCTGTCATTTATCTTTACTCGGTAAGCACCGATATGCTGAGTAATACCGCCCGCTTCACCTGCAGTTACGTTTGCATTTCTGATAGCATCAAGAAGAGATGTCTTACCGTGGTCAACGTGACCCATTACACAGACTACAGGGCTTCTTGGAACAAGGTCTTCTTCTCTTTCAACCTGTTCTTCTGTACCGAAAAGTCTTTCTTCGATAGAAAGAACAACTTCCTTTTCAGCAACGATGCCCATTTCGTCTGCAAGAAGATATGCTGTATCAAAGTCAACAATCTTATTTGCACCCACAGCATCCATACCAAGACCCATACCGATAAGCTTCTTAATTACTTCACCTGTTGTAATCTTAAGCTTTGCCGCAAGGTCGCTTATCATAATATCTTCAGGGATAGTAATGGGACCGGTGAACTTTGCAGCGGGCTGTACGGGTGCAGGCTGCTGTCCCTTTTTGCCCTTCTTATTCTTACCGCCGAAGGTGTTATGAGGCATAAAGTCACGTGCCGCAGCTTCGTTTCTGTTGATTCTTCCGCCGACACCCTTCTGAACGCCGCCCTGTGCCTTCTTTTTGCCGCCCTTGGGGCCTCTTTCATTATCAAGTGCATCAGGCACAAGGTTATCAAGTCTTTCATCGTACTTCGAAAGGTCAACCTCGCTTGTTCTGATGTCAACTACTACCTTTCCTTCACTGTCAAAGGCAGGCTGAGCGCCTTCAATTCTTTCGCCGGCATAACGGCTTCTGATATGACCGTCCTTATCGTATACAGGCTTGAGGCTCGGCTGTCTTACAGACTGCGACTCTTCGTCCTTATCCTTGTTGGGGTTATACGCATTATTCTTTTGGAACTTAGACTTCTGAGGCGCCTTCTGTGCAGGTACGTCAATATTTACAAAGCCGTCCTTAGTAAACTTAACATTAGCGTACTTATCAAATCTTTCGTTTTTATCGAACTTAGGATAGTGCTCAAGAGTCTTTCCTTCCTGCTTTGCCAAAGCTGCGCCTTCCTTGGAAATCTTGCTTATCTGTTTTTCAAGCTGTCTTTCGCCCAAAGGCACATTCTTATCGCCGTTTCTGTCAAAGGGACGGCCTGCATTATTATTCTGTCCGAAAGGAGGCTTCCTATTCGGGTCGAAGGGTTTACGCTGTCCCTGCTGACCCTGATTGAATCTGTCGCCCTGCTGATTTCCAAAGCCTTCTCTGCGGCTATTATCTCTGTTAAAGGGAGCTTCATTTCTTTTAACAGGTACTCCTTCGGTTTTAACGGGAGCTTTGTCTATCTTGACTTCAGCCTTGGCTTCCTGTGCCTTAGCTTTAGGCTGAGGCTTTACTTCTTCTTTCTTAACTTCCTTCTTTTCTTCATTTACAGGCTCAGCCTTAACTGCTTCTTCCTTCTTAGGTGTTTCCTGCTTAGGCTCTTCCTTCCTTGAAGAGAGATACGCACCAATATCACTAACGGTGCTTGAAAGGGTATAATGCTGAAGAATTACGCTTACTTCTTCGTGCTCAAGAGAGGAGGATGCAGACTTTCCGTCAAAGCCTTTATCCTTAAGAATTTCCACGATTTCCTTACTCTTTACTCCTATATCTTTTGCAAAATTACTTAATTTAAGTTTTGTATTCAATGCCATATTACTGCTGCACCTCCGTAGATTCTGTGTGTATTTCAGCATAGATTTTTTCGATAATTTTTACAAAGCCTTCGTCAAGAATTGCTGCACACGACACTTCGCTTTTTTTACCAAGCCGTGCTCCAAGCTCGTCTTTTGTAACATTCATCATAAAGCTTTGCACCTTATGATATGAAGTTGAATCCTTAATACGCTTTAAAGTATTATCGGACAGGTCACAGGCATATATTACAAGCTGTGCCGTATTATTCCTGACATTTTCGGTACACATATCGGTACCCGTAACACATTTACCCGCTTTTCTCGCAAGAGACAGCGCCGACATTATTCTGTCACAGCACCTTTCAAGCTCCCCGGGTGTGAAATCAAGCTGTATCACTCGTCACCCTCCCCTTTGAGATTTTCCTTTACTGCTTCATACACGCTTTGGGGTATTTCAGCTTCAAGGCATCTTTCAAGGCGTTTTGTTTTGAGAGCCTTTTCATAGCAAGCTACACACGGGCAGATATAAGCTCCTCTTCCCGACTTCTTTCCCGTCAGGTCAAGCAGAACCTCTCCCTCAGGTGTTCTTACCACTCTTACAAGCTCTTTCTTGGGTCTTTTTTCATTACAGCCCATACATTTTCTTTCGGGTATTTTTTTTATTATGTTATTTGCCATATAATTACCTTCTTACTGTTAAATACACAAGATTGGTTTAGGCTAAAATATTATTCTTTGTCCTGCTTTACAATCTTGAGAGCTTCTGCAAGCTTACCGCCAAATGAGCTTGCCGCTTCATTCTTACCTTCGATAATATCATTGAAGGCTGCTGCTCTTGCTGCAGACACGCTCTTAATATCAATCTTATTAAAACCTGTAAGACGTGCCGCAAGTCTTGCGTTCTGTCCTTCCTTACCGATGGCAAGTGAAAGCTGGTCATCCTCAACAAGTACATAGCAGCTTCTTTCGCCTGTTTCCTTTACGGATACAACCTGTGCAGGTGAAAGTGAAGCACGGATAAATTCCTCTGCATCCTCGCTGAACTTAACTATATCAATCTTTTCGCCCTTGATTTCAGAAGTGATATTATTCTTACGTATTCCCTTAGGACCGATACATGAGCCGATTGGGTCTACGTTTTCATCTCTTGAATAAACAGCAATCTTTGTTCTTGAGCCTGCTTCTCTTGAAATAGCCTTGATAATTACGGTACCGTCCTGAATTTCGGGTACTTCAAGCTCAAACAGTCTCTTGACAAGACCGGGATGCTTTCTTGAAAGAACAACTGTGGGGCCCTTGGTTTCCTTCTTAACAACAGTAACATAAACCTTTATCTTATCGCCCTCAACAAGTCTTTCACCGGGTATCTGTTCGTTCTTGAACAGCGTTACTTCATTCTTACCAAGCTCAAGGACAGCATTTCCTGTAACTGGGTCTACTCTTGAAACAATGGCAGTTACGATTTCTTCCTTCTTACCCTCGTATTCCTTAACCATAATATCTCGTTCTGCTTCTCTGATACCCTGGATAATAACCTGCTTTGCGGTCTGTGCGGAAATACGTCCGAAGTTCTTGGGTTTTACTTCAATTTCAACGATGTCGCCTAAGTTATAAGACTTTTTAATTTCTCTTGCTTGTTCAAGTGTAATTTCTGTTCTCTCGTTGAAAACATGCTTTCTTGTAAGCTTAATTGGCTCGCCGTTTTCGTCAACCTCAGGCTCATAAGGCTCATATTCCTCGTCTCCGAAGGGCTCAAAGCCTTCTCTGTCATCTTCGGGGTCATAGCCATAATACTCATAAGGTGTGATTTCTTCTTCGGCTTCGGGGTCTACAACCGTAAGCTGCTTATAAACCTTTACATCCTGCTTAACGGGGTCAAGCACGATTCTTACGTTTGCATAGCCGTTATCCTTTTTGAATGCGCTCTGAAGTGCCGCCTCAACCTTAGCAATCATATATTCCTTGGGAATATTTTTCTGCTTTTCAAGAAGGTCAAGAGCTTTAAAAAATTCCTTGTTCATCTTTCAAAGATTCCTCCGTATTTATGTTATTTTTTTACTAATCAGAATTCACAGACGGTTTTTATGCTTGCACAGTCCTTTAGTGTAAGCTCCACCGTTTCGCCTTCGCAGTCAAGAGAAAGAATATCTGTTACTTCATCAAAGGAAGCAATATTTCCGTCATACGCCTTTTTACCGTCCTTCGCAGCATAAAGCTTAACAAGGACTCTTTCTCCCACAAAAGCAAGGATGTGTTCGGGAGTTTTAAGCTCTCTTTCAAGTCCCGGCGAAGAAATCTCAAGATAGTAGCTTCCTTCAATGGGATCTGCTTCGTCAAGTATAGGCTCTACCGCATCGTTTACCATTTCGCAGTCATCAAGAGAAATTCCCTCGGGCTTATCAATGTAAATAATTAGGTTGTGGTCGCTGCCCTCTTTTACAAACTCTACGTTCCAGAGCATACATCCGCACTCCTCAACCGTTTCCTTAACAAGGTCATACACACGGGACGCGATGTTTCCTTTTTTCTTTTCCTGCAAATCAATCACCTCTTCAGAGTTTTTGTCCCAAACAAACTTTAAAGAGCGATTCTTTTGGAACCGCCCTTTAACCTTTGCTATTTTCTTACAATGATACTATAACACAAGGCATCCAAAAAGTCAAGTGTTTTTTTTGAGTTTTCCGACTTTTTTACAATTTAATTAGACTATAATAAGGCGAAATATGGGTCTTAGCATATCAATTCACATAAACTACTTTTAATTTATATTCACCACTATATTTTAACATAAAAAACCGCCCTGTCAACCGTTAGATTTTGGGTCTAACTTTTGAGGACGGTTCATCAAAAAGTATCTCTTATTTTAATAAAAATTATTTGTACTTAACGGCATTGCCCTTAACAAGCTCGCCGACGTTATCGTATATATACTTAGGTCTGTAAGGAAAGGTTCTTAAGTCTTCAAGCCTTGTAACACCCGAAAGCACAAGAGCCGTATCAATTTCAGACTCTATACCTGCGACAATATCCGTATCCATTCTGTCACCGATAATAACTGCATCCTCGGGTTCAACATCGAGAAGTTTGATACCCGACTTCATCATCAATGGATTGGGCTTTCCCACATAGTAAGGAACACAGCCTGTTGAAAGCTCTATAGGAGCAACAAGTGCCTTTGTTGCAGGAACGATTCCGTGCTCGGAAGGGCCTGTCATATCGGGGTTTGTTCCGATAAGCTTTGCTCCGTTATTTACCATCTTTACGGCTCTTATAATATTATCGTAATTGTAGTTTCTTGTTTCACCTATAACAACATAGTCTGGGTTAACGTCATTCATTGAAATACCCTTATCGTAAAGAGCGTTAATAAGACCTGGCTCACCGATTACATATGCAGAGCATCCGGGCTTTTGACTTGCAAGAAAATCAGCCGTTGCAAGAGCCGAAGTATAAAAATGGGACGGGTCAACATCAAGTCCCATTCTCTTAAGCTTCTGTGCAAGCTCTATGGGTGAGCGTTCAGATGAGTTTGTGAAAAAGAGAAAGTGCTTATCGTTATCTTTAAGCCACTGTATAAACTCAGGAACACCGTCAAGGATTTTGTTACCGTGATAGATAACTCCGTCCATATCACTTATAAAACCTTTTTTTGAATTGATATCAAGTACTTTTCCCATTTTCTTACCCCTTATTTTCAATTAAGTATGTTGCTTCTATATCTGCAATATGAAGCTTTACTGCAAGAGGATACTTTTCAAAAGCACCGTTAATTGCAAAGCTTCCTCCTCTCGCCGCATCGTCAAAGCCTCCCATATGCCATCTTATGGCAATAGCCTCCTCAACCTTAAGGCGCATAAAGCGCTCTATTAGGAAAACCGACTTTTCGCCGTGTCCGAATGGGAACTTATCTTCGATTATATAGTAGTTTACTTTCTCCCACTGTCCCGTTGCTTCATTCTTTACGTTTCTCTGGCTGACCTTATAAAACTCAGCCTTACACAAATCGTGCAAAAGTGCTGCAATTGCCATTGATTCATCAGGTCTACCGTCATTATAGCGGTCAATCATTGCGTTATACACATTAAGAGAGTGCTCGGCAAGTCCGCCTTCAAAAGCATTATGAAATTTAGAGCTTGCAGGTGCTGTGAAAAAGTCGGTCTTTTCAATCCAGGCTAAAAGCTCCTCACTTCCCTGTCTTGTTATTGCATCCTTATACGCCTTGACAAATTTGTCCTTAACAGAATCAAATTTAAGCGCTCTGAGCTGTTCTTCGTTCATTGTTTTCTCCTTATCTAAAAGTTATAGCCGTTGATAATCAGACATTCAATATAACGCTGTGTAGTTAGCTTAAGATTTCTGCTAAGTTTATGCAACATAATTATCCCAACCAAACTACTACTCATGTATTATAACACAAACAAAACAGCATTTCAAGATTTTAATCATATTTTTTCCGAAATAATACAACCGATAAATATTTAATAATTATTACGCAGATGTTTACCGATAATCAACACTTTATATCAATTAATATTGAAAATGTTATGTATAATTATAAAAAATAAAAAAAACAGGATGATTTATATATGAGTGAAAAAAAGCAAAACAGCTCCTGCAGACTAGGAACAGTCGGTGGGCAGGCAGTCCTTGAAGGCGTTATGATGAAGTCGGGCGACAATGTTGCTCTTTCCGTCAGAGGTATGGACGGCAACATTACTACCGAAACAAGCACCTTTATATCAAAAAGAAAAAAATACAAAATTCTAGATTTACCCATTATTCGCGGTGTTGTAAATTTTGCTGAATCTATGATTCTCAGTATGAAAATTCTTAATCGCTCTGCGGATTTACTGGGCATCGAAGAAGAAGAATCAAAGTTCGAAAAATGGCTTTCCCGAGTTTTGGGCAAAAGCGCAGCGGCAATTGCTTCAGTAATCGGAACGGTACTTGGACTTGCCCTTTCAATATTTTTATTTATGTATCTTCCTTCGGTTATTTCAGACCTGACTGACAGATTTTACGATGCTCAGTTATTCAAAAGTGCCGTTGAAGGTGTTACAAAAATACTCATCTTTATACTTTATATCGTTCTTGTGGGACTTATTCCTGATATGAAAAGAGTTTTCCAGTATCACGGTGCCGAGCACAAATCCATTTTCTGTCACGAATCAGGCGACGAGCTTACACCCGAAAACGTAAAGAAGCACTCTCGCTTTCATCCACGCTGCGGAACAAGCTTCCTTTTTGTTATGATGTTTCTCAGCATTTTCATTTCTGTTATTTACATTGACCTTCCCCGACTTCCGAGAGTATGCATAAAGCTTCTTATTCTTCCTCTTATTGTTGGAATCGGTTATGAGTTCATTAAGTTTGCCGGAACACACAACAACATTTTTGTACGTATGCTTTCAGCCCCCGGCCTTTGGGTACAGAGACTTACCACCAAAGAGCCTGACCTTAAGCAGATTGAGGTTGCAATTGCATCCTTAAAGGCATCACTTCCCGACATATATCCTCAGGAAAATGCCAAAGAGGAATCAGCACAAAGTGAACGCAATACAGAAAACGAAGCGAAGGAACAGTAGGCAAAATAAAGATGACTTATAACGAATTTAAAGCCTTATATTTACCAAGGCTTGAAGAAATATGCACAAATCCCCTGTTTGAGCTTGAATCTCTTATGATGGCTGCAACGGGAATGAAAAAACACGAGCTAATACTTAAAAGAAGCGACATTATCCCCGACCGGTTTACCGACACGCTTATTCAGTTTGTAGACAGAAGAGTAGGCCGTGAGCCTTTACAGTATATTTTAGGCGAGTGGGAGTTTTTCGGACTTAGAATGTTTTGTGGAAGCGGATGTCTTATACCAAGGCCCGAAACGGAAATGCTTGCGGATATCGCCATAAAGAACATCCCAAGAAACGGAAAGCTTCTTGATTTATGCACAGGCAGCGGATGTATTCCAATAGCAATACTCAACAACCGTCCAGATGTTACGGCAGTTGCCGTGGACATCTCAGAAAGGGCTCTTGAATACGCAAGAAAGAATGCCTCATATCACAACATTTCTTCCGATAGACTGAAATTTATACAGGCAGACATTTATGACTATGTGCCGGGTGATTTCTTTGACTTTATAGTTTCAAATCCTCCCTACATCAAGTCAGCAGATATCGAAGGTCTGCAGCCTGAGGTTTTACACGAGCCTGTTATTGCCCTTGACGGCGGTCACGATGGTCTTGAATTTTACAAGCTTATTGCAAAATACTACGCCAAGAAGTATCTCAACGACGGCGGTGTATGTGCGGTTGAAGTGGGTTTTGATATTGCTGACGAGGTTGCCGCAATTTTTCGTTCACAGAAATTTGATTCATCCATTCTCCGCGACAACTTTGAGGTTGACAGAGTGTGTATTTCAAAAAAGTAAACATCATTACAGGGTTGCAATCACATTTGGACTGCAACCCTGTGTTTTTTATTTCATTTTTTCAATATATGCGTGATACAGCTCAATAACAAGCCCGTAGCTTTTGACACCTTCATCATTGCCCATCGCTTTTATATAGGTATCATTTACAGTATTTGCCGCTTTTGAAGCTGCAGAGCCCGAATACTTTTTAAAGAATTTAAAATATGCATACATTTCACCGATAATTCGGCTGTCAGTCTCCCCTACAAGCTGATTATAAAGCTTGACATCATTTTCTAGCGTCTCATCGAGATAATAGTCATACATATTCATCATAGCGCTGTATTTTAGGTAATTGTCACCGCTCGCCATACATGCAAGAAACGCCATAAAATTTGCCTCGTCCTCACTTGCAACACCGCGCTGATGAGCTTTTTCGTGGGCAATTGTAAATGCCACAACATAATCGGGATAATTTGTATTGACATTCGCCTCTCCCGTAAACGGCATATACATTCCCGAAATGTGAGTATAGGTCATAAGCGATGACAGCATTACGGGCTTTGACTTACCTACCATTTTTGATTTGAACACCGAGCTATCTGACAAAGCATCATAGCCTTTATCAACAAGCTTTCCGGTTTCAAAAAAGCTGTGTGGATTTACCGAAGCACCGCCTTTATCAAAATCAACATTATCTGCAAATCCGCATAGAACACCGTGAGTGTACAAGGCATCTTTGTAAAGCTCATCCCTATTAAGGATTGTTCTGTTAAGGTCAAGACGTACTTCGAGAGGCTTTGTAAAATAGCATACTCCGAAAACATTTACGAAAACCGAGAATGCAACAAACAGTACCCCCAAAATGCTCAAAAGAACTTTTTTAATACTAAAACGCTTTTTCACAATAGCTCTTACAGCAACCACCAGAGCAAATATTATCGCAAACGGCAACAGCAACAAGCACACTTCGGCAACAGAAAAAGGCAAAAATCCTGTTGCTGCTGACAGCAAGTAACGCAAAAATACAGATACAGTATCGCTGTACATCTGAGCAAAAGAACTGTTATATACACACAATGCAAGAACAGCCGAAGACAGCAAAAATGCCGCTGCGGCTGCTTTAAAAAACATATTGACAGACTTTATATTATTTTTATTTTGTTCCATCAATCCCGAATATTACCTCCATTTTCGGCTGATAAACCGGTATTTTCATCAAGGGAACTGAAATAGTGGTCAAACACAGCCTTTGCTACCTCTGTCGCCCTGCTGCTCTTATCGCCGTTTTCTACAACAACTGACACAACAATTTCAGGCTTATCATAAGGAGCAAATCCCACAAACAAGGCCGTATCGCTTCCCTTTCCCATCTGTGCCGTACCTGTTTTACCGCCCACCTCATATTCATAATCATCAAAAACAGTTCTTGCCGTACCGTCAACAACAACCGATTTCATTGCGCTTTTAAGAACGTCAATATGCGCATATGGTATATCTATTTTGTCAAGCACCGTAGGCACATTATCGTATATCACTTCACCAGTATAGTAGTCAACAACGCTGTCAAGAAGTGTTGCCTTATATCTTATACCTCCGTTTACAACGGTACTCATATATGCGCAAAGCTGAAGGGGTGTAAATGCATTATCCGACTGTCCGATAGCTGCCTGCAGAGTATCACCGGGATTCCACAGAAGTCCTATTTTATCACGGTATTCGGGGCCTGCAAGAATTCCTGTATATTCGGGAACTTCAATTCCAGTTTTTGTGCCAAGACCAAGCTTTGAAGCATACTCGGTAAGCGTATCAATTCCCATTCTGTCGCCAAGCTCATAGAAGAAATAGTTACAGGAGTTTTCAATTGCCCCCCTAACATCAACAAAGCCGTGTGTTCCGCCTGTATTATCATATATCCAGCAATGAGGCTCATAGTCGGGGTATTTAACATAAACACCCGCGTCATAGATAAGGGTATTCTCATTGATAGTACCCGAGCAGAGACCTGCTATTGACGAGGCAATCTTATAGGTTGAGCCGGGCGGATACATACCCTGAGTCGCTCTGTTAAGCAAAGGAGAGGATTCGTCAGATGCAAGTTTATTGAAATCCTTTGAAAAAGTATTAAGGTTATAATAGGGATAGCTTGCGCTGACAAGCACTTTTCCTGTATTTGCATCCATAACCACAACGCTTCCCGCATCACAGTCTTCGCCGTTATTGGGTATTATATCAGCCATTCCAAGAGAACGGGCATAAAGAATCTGCTGTTCAAGTGCCTTTTCAGCAGCGCTTTGCATATCAGCATCTATTGTAAGATTTACGGCATATCCGTTTTGCGTTTCTTTTATTATTTCCTCGCCGACTATATTATTATTCTCATCAAGCTCAATTTGCTTATATCCGTCAAAGCCGTGTAGATAGTCTTCAAATGCTTTCTCCGCACCGTCTTTGCCGATTATTGAGTCATAATCATAGCCTTTATTTACAACAAAGGTTTCGGTCTCCTCAGCAGATATTTTACCTGTTGTACCGAGAATATGACAGGCAAGGCTGTCGTAGTTATAGTGGCGGGAATCCGTTTCAGTTATTTCAATACCGTGCATTGTATGAAGGCTTTCGGCAAATAGAACCCTTGTCGCTTCATCAATATCGTTTAGGACGGTATAGGTATGAAGAAACTCAAAATCGTTTGTTTCCATATCATATCTCAATCCTACAAGCTTACGGTATATACTGTCATCACGGTTTTCTTCGGAAATCCTGTATTTTTTACAGAGGAGATTATACAGGCTGTCTTCTTTTCCAAAAACCTCTGATTCTTTATACTGGTTATTTGAAATAAATTTCTTAAGCTTCTTTTCCTTGTCGGAATCGAAAATATATTCATTATCAAGCACATAAGGATAAACCGACGACACAGGAAGCTTATCTATCAGCTGAACGTTATGGCGCATACAGAATTTTATAAATTCAAGCAATGTGGTATTATAGTCACTATTATCGAGAGTTGCCTTGTTGATTGTTATATTATACTGCTTTTTATTTGAAACAAGCAGGTTTCCTTTTCTGTCAAATATCTGTCCCCTGCTCATTTCAAGTCTTTGCTGACGATAGGTTTTAGGTACCGCCATTGATGAATAGTAATCCTTTTCAATAACCTGCAGCTGAAAAAGGCGTACAAAAAACAGAAGGACAACTACTCCAAAAAGCACAGCTATAGCCGTTATTCTCAGCATATCTATACTTTTATTAAGTGATCTTTTATCCTTCTGCTTAAACATAATAAATTCTCCGCTTCAATTAAAGGTTTGCTATCATATTCTTTGCCGTAAAGCAAGCACGCTTTGCCGCAATTGCCGCCATTTCGTTAAATGACATATCGGCGTGCTCATCGGCATTATCGCTCATTGCACGGATAACTACAAAGGGTACATTATTAAGTACGCAAACGTGGGCAACTGCCGCGCCCTCCATTTCTGTACAAAGCGCGCCGTAATCTTCTCTAAGACGTTTTACCGTTTCGCTGTCTTCCACGAATTGGTCACCTGTTACAATCATACCGATGCCGTAGTTAAAGTCTTTATCCTGCTTGCCAAGCTCCTTACAAGCGATTTCACAAAGCTGCATAAGCTTTTTATCAGCCTTGAACACCGACGTATAGGGGCTGTACTTATCAAGACAGTCAATGGGATAAAAATCGTGGTATGTAAGAGTATCCGAAATTACAACGTCACACACGCCAAGTTCACGTGTAACACAGCCTGCGACGCCGGAATTTATCACGCAGTCAACGCCAAAAAGGTCGATAAGTCGCTGGGTATTTGCCGCCGCATTTACTTTACCGACGCCAACCAAGCTAATATAAACCTCGTGACTGCAGTATTCACCTTTAAAAACACCCTTTATATTTGTTTCACTTGCTCTGAAATCACGACAAAACTCCTCGATTTCGCAGTCAAGCGCACCGATTATTCCTATTTTCATATTTTTTCACCATTAGTCAAGATAGTCACGAAGTCTCTTTGAACGGCTGGGATGACGAAGCTTACGAAGAGCCTTTGCTTCAATCTGTCTGATACGCTCACGGGTGATCTTGAACACCTCGCCCACTTCTTCAAGTGTACGTGTTCTGCCGTCTTCAAGTCCGAATCTGAGCTTAAGAACGTGTTCTTCTCTGGGTGTAAGAGTATGAAGTACCTCGCAAAGCTGCTCTCTGAGAAGTGTATAAGAAGCCGCCTCTGCAGGTGCAGGAGCATCATCATCGGGAATAAAGTCGCCAAGGTGGCTGTCTTCTTCTTCACCGATAGGTGTTTCAAGGCTGACAGGCTCCTGAGCAAGCTTCATAATATCTCTTACCTTTTCAACACTCATATTCATTTTAGCAGCAATTTCTTCCGTTGAAGCCTCGTGTCCAAGCTCCTGAAGCAGCTGTCTTGATACTCTGAGCACCTTATTGATGGTTTCAACCATATGAACAGGAATTCTGATAGTTCTTGCCTGGTCTGCAATAGCTCTTGTAATCGCCTGTCTTATCCACCAAGTAGGATAGGTGGAGAACTTATAGCCCTTGGTATAATCAAACTTTTCAACAGCCTTCATAAGACCGAGGTTACCCTCCTGAATAAGGTCAAGGAAGAACATACCTCTGCCCACATATCTCTTTGCAATACTTACAACAAGTCTGAGGTTACTTTCAACAAGCTTCCGCTTTGCACTTTCATCTCCCTGCGCCATTTTTTCCGCAAGTGCAAGCTCTTCTTCGGTATTAAGAAGGTCAACCTTACCGATTTCCTTAAGATACATTTTGACAGGGTCATCAATAATAAGACCGTCCTGACCGAGAACAGACTCATTTTCATCGTCTGCTTCATAGCCGTCAAGGGCATCTACATTTGCAAGTCCCGCTTCAAGCTCGCTGAAGTTATCGTCGGTGTAGCCTGTTACCTCAATGCCCAGGTTTTCAATTGTTTCCATAAGCTTTTCCATATTTTCAACGTCAAGCTCTTCTTCATCAAGAACTTCAAGAATTTCTTCATTGGTAAGCGAGCCTTTGGCTTTACCCTTTTCAAGAAGCTCCTGAATGTCGTTTTTCTTCTTGGGCTGTGCTTCTGATGCGCCTTCAACTGCATCCTTCTTGGAAGCACGTGTTCTCTTTTTCTTTTCGGGCTTTGCCGCCTCTTCGGTATTTTCCGCAGTTACTTCAGCACAGGTCATTTCTTCCTTTTCAACTACTTCAAGGTTTTCTGCAGTTTCCTTTATCTTAGCCATATGAATTATCCTTTCTGGCGCCAACTTTATGACGTCATACATTATTTTTCCGTTTTATTATCAACGACACCTTTATCCTTCTTTGCTCTTTGTATAATACTTAAAAGGTCATCGTCGGAATCTATGTTTTTCCGTACCGTAGTAAGCCTCATCTTTTCCTTTTTCAGCGCCGTTATTTGCTCATTGAGCACCTTGGTGCCGTTTGATACAAGCTCCTGACGTCTGAATTTCATATCGAAAATTCTTGACACCTCATCAGGTGTAAAGCTTTCGTTAAGGCTCGACAAATCGGTTATGTTTTCTTTATACAAATCTGTAACTGCCGTAAATACGCGTCTGCTAAAATCTGTTACAAAATCCTCCGGCAAAATTGCATCGCACCTGGAATATTCCTCGGGGAACATCATTATGATGCCGAGAATACGTTCTTCAATTTCAACCGCAACGGGACAGGAAACAGCTTCGGGATTTATTTTGTCGTCAAAATGGAGCGTTTTCTTCTGAACGCTTTCGCGGCGTGCAAAACTTTCCTGCTTTTGGGCTTTTCGTTTTCCCTTGCTGATTTTTGCATTTATGCTGTCTGCCTTGACGTCTGTAAGCTGAGAAAGTCTCTGCACATAAATATCCCGTTTTACTTCAGAATAAATAGCGGCTATAACATTACAGCATTCATCAACGGCTCTCAGCTTTTCGTCAGGATTTGAAAGATTATACTTTGACAGTATTCCGTTAAGCTTAAAATCAATCTGTCCGACAGAGCCTGTAAGTAAATTTTTATAGCTCTCAGCTCCGAACTTTTTAATATACTCATCAGGGTCCTTTGCACCATCCATCTTTATTATCTTGGTTTCAACGCCCACTTCATTGAGCATTGTCATTGCTTTATCAGCGGCTTTTCTTCCCGCTTCATCGCTGTCATATGCAAGATAAGCTCTTTTGGCATAGCGTGACACCACTCTTGCATGCTCGCTTGTAATTGCGGTACCAAGCGTTGCAACGGCATTTGTAAAGCCTGCCTGATGCATTGCAATAACATCCATATATCCTTCACAAAGAATGATTTCTCCCGCCTTAACAAGATTACTTTCTACATTTCCCAAAAGTACATTTTTTGCAAAATTCAAAGAAAAAAGATTTTTGCCTTTTCTAAACACCACCGTATCCGACGAGTTAAGATACTTTGGCTTTGAGTCATCCATAACACGTCCGCCGAAAGCTATTACGTTACCCGAAGTATCAATTATGGGAAACATTACACGGTTTCTGAACATATCAAAAGGTTTTCCGCTTTTCTGCGATATACCGCAAAGGAAGTTTTCTTTTATTTCATCCTTTGTATAGCCCATATCGGTCAACTTATTATAAAGGTCATAAAAATCGTTTTTTGCATATCCAAGCCCGAAGCGCTTAATGGTGCTTTTTGATAGCTGACGGGATAAAAGATATTCAAGTGCTTCCTTACCGTCTTGTGACATAAGGTTTTCGTGGAAAATCCTTGCAGTTGCCTTATTCATTGAAAAAGCGCGTTCACGGGAAAGCTTGGGCTTTTCAGCATTGGAATATTTACGTTCTTCCTGTGGTACAGTCATACCGCACCTGTCGGCAAGAAAACTAACAGCATCTCTGTAATCAAGATTTTCAATCTGCATTACAAAGGTTATTACATCTCCTCCTGCTGAACAGCCAAAGCAATGGTAATTGTCCTCAAACACCGTAAATGACGGAGTTTTTTCACTATGAAACGGGCATCTTCCCACAAGGTTCCGCCCGGCTCTTTTTAGTTCAACATACCGTCCGATTACATCCTGTATCGGCGAACGCATTTTAAGCTCCTGTATAAATCCCTGAGGGTAAGCCATACGTCCACCTCCTTACAGATGTAAATTCGGCTAAATAATTGCCCACTTTTTGGGTACAAACAGGTTTTCAAAGGTCTGTACGGCGTATCTGTCCGTCATACAGCCAAGATAGTCACAAATCGTTCTTTCAAGGCTTGTGTTATAGTCAAGATTCTTTCTGTATTCAAAAGGAATTTTTTCAGGATTTCTGAAGAAATAGTCATACATTCTGTTTATCATATCGCATGCCTTGGTTTCTTCGCTTTTGGCAACGGGATTAAAGTAAACGTTATCAAACAGAAATTGGCGCAGAGCCATAGTGCTTTCATAAATATCGGCTTCAAGCTCTACTTTAGAAACGCCTTTTTCAAAGTTTTTGTTTGTAGCCCGTATGACACTTTTTACCATTGTATCGATTCTTTGAGAGTGGTTATCTCCAAGCACTGCACGTATACCGAAGGGTATATCTACGGCACTGAGAACACCTGCACGTATTGCGTCATCGATGTCGTGGTTTATGTATGCAATTCTGTCTGCAATTTTAATGATATTGCCTTCAGCGGTTATTGCATCATTTTTACCTGTATGGCAGACAATTCCGTCTCTTACCTCTTTTGTAAGATTAAGTCCTTTGCCTTCTCGCTCAATAATCTCAACAACACGAAGGCTTTGCACGTTATGCCGAAAGCCTTCGGGGCAAAGCTTATCAAGCTCTCTTTCTCCTGCGTGACCGAAGGGTGTATGTCCAAGGTCGTGACCGAGTGCGATGGCTTCCGTCAAATCCTCATTAAGTCTTAACGCTCTTGCAATTGTTCTGCCAATCTGAGACACTTCAAGAGTATGTGTAAGACGAGTTCTGTAATGGTCCCCCTCGGGACTTAGGAAGCATTGTGTTTTATGCATAAGTCGGCGGAAGGATTTAGAGTGAATAATTCTGTCTCTATCTCGCATAAAAACCGTTCTGATATCGTCCTGGCTATCTTCTTCAAGCCGTTCTCTTCCCAGAGATTTTGATGAAAGAGCCGCAAATTCGCACAATCCAACCTCTGTGATTGAAGCAATACCGTTATAAGACTGCGACATAACATCAACTCCTTATACATTATATATACAAAAATAATTGCAAAAACACTTTTTTTATTTTTCTTTTTTCGACCAATTTACAAATTATTTTTATTTAGTCTTCAACAACATATTCTTTATACCTTCCGAGACTTTTGCCGTCTACAATCGCTTCAACGCAAACGCCGTTATCGGCATAATCGACCGACTGCACAGTAGCATCTGTATAAAGTGCATTTACCGCAGACTGCTTATCAAATGGAAAGAGGAATTTAACAAGTCTTTTTGATTTTGCAAGCTCCTCGTCAAGCATTGTGAGAAGATTGTCAACTCCATAACCGTCTTTTGCGGAAATGCAAACCGTTCCCCTGCTCTTAAGCTCCGAAAAAGACGGAACGGTTTCAAGTCTGTCACATTTATTAAAGACATAAATTGTCGGCTTATCGGAGCATTCAAGCTGAGAGAGAATTTCCTCTGTAACCTTAGTTTTCTCCGAGGCATTTTCATCAGAAGCATCAACCACTATAAGCACAATATCAGCGTATCTTACTTCATCAAGTGTGGATTTAAACGCCTCTACAAGTCCGTGAGGAAGTCTGCTGATAAAGCCTACTGTATCAGACAAAAGAAGTGTCCGTCCCGACGGAAGTGACATTTTGCGTACTGTCGGGTCAAGTGTTGCAAAAAGCTTATCCTCGGCAAGAATATTGGCATTGGTAAGATAATTGAGAAGTGTGGACTTGCCAGCATTGGTATAGCCCGAAATTACGGCAAGAGGTACATTACTTTTAATTCTCTTACTGCGCTTGACGCTTCTTTCCTTTTCCATTTCCTCAAGTGCTTTTTTCAAAGCAAGAATACGTCTTTGAATATGGCGTCTGTCTGTTTCAAGCTTTGTTTCACCTGGACCTCTTGCACCGATTGAGCCGCTTGTACCGCCCTGACGGGACATATTTATACCGTTACCGGTAAGACGGGGTGCTGTATACTTAAGCTGTGCAATTTCAACCTGAAGCTTGCCCTCGCCTGTTACGGCGTGCTTGGCAAAAATGTCGAGAATAAGCATTGTTCTGTCGATAACCTTGACGTTTCCTCTTTTGCTTTCTTCAAAGCAGTTATTGATTTCCTTTTCAAGATTACGTATCTGGCTGGGTGATAGCTCACTGTCAACAACCACCAGCGAAACATCATTATCGGCACATATTTTTCCTGCTTCTATTGCTTTACCGTAGCCGATAAAGGTAGCAGGATCGGGCGAAGGACGGCACTGCATCATCCTGAAGAGTTTTGAGTTTTCGGCATCCTCGCCTATTGATGTTTCTGCAAGCTGTCGAAGCTCATCAAGAGAATCCTCACAGGCTTGCGCTTTTGAATTATCGTGATACAGCGATAAAAGCAGTACATTTACGCGGCTTTTGTTTTCGGTTTCATACACTTTATCAGGAGTATTTTCTGAAATATTCAATGTTTGTACCTCCTTCGTTATTTTAAAAGCTTAGGTGCATATAATAAATCAAGGGGTGTTTATATGAAAAAGCAATTATTCAGCGAGATTAGTCAAAAAGAAGTTATAAGCTGCTGTGACTGCACAAGACTTGGTTTTATTGTGGACGCCTGCATTGACATTGACAGTGCAACCGTCGTATCTGTAAATATTGAACTGCCAGGCGGCATATTCAGTTTTTTCCGCAAAAGGGTTATAACTTTACCGTGGGACTGCATAAAGAAAATCGGAGACGATCTTATTATCACCGAGTACATTCTTCCTCCTGTGCCGCCTCAGGAGCACAAGCCTTTCTGGAAAAGCATATTCGGCAAATAAGGCTGTAATTGAAAATGCTTTAAAAGTCATCAATCACAGCCTTAAATATTATCTTTTAAACGGTAGTTATCTTATTTTCAGTATCAGTATTGGAGTCAAGTCCGTTTTCGACAAGCTTTCTGTTTTCGAAGAACTTTACTGCGACCTGATCAAAGAGTGCGTATGAAAGAACGTCCTCATCCTGCATCATATACTGAGCACATTCAGCCTTAAGCTTTTCAAGCTCAGGCTTAATGTTATCTGCAGGTCTGCAGGTAATCTGCTTTTCGTCGCCGATAACCTTCTTCTTAACTTCCTCATTGATAGGCATAGGTGTCTTACCATATTCGCCTCTTACAAGACCCTTGAATTCCTTTGTTACCATCTTATAGCGTTCACCGGAAATTACATTCATAACAGCCTGTGTACCTACAATCTGGCTTGAAGGAGTTACAAGAGGAGGATAACCTACGTCTGCTCTTACTCTCGGCACTTCTTCAAGAACTTCAAGAAGCTTATCGCTCTTACCTGCGTTCTTAAGCTGTGAAACAAGGTTGGAAAGCATTCCGCCGGGCACCTGATAAAGAAGTGCGTTAACGTCAACCTTAAGCACCTTAGGATCAAGAAGACCGCTTGCCAGATACTTTTCGCGTAAAGCATCAAACTGCTTTGATGCCTTATCAAGCTTTGCAAGGTCAAGACCTGTATCATACTGTGTACCTGCAAGAGTAGCAACAATAGGCTCTGTCGGAGGCTGTGAAGTACCCATAGCAAGTGGAGAAATAGCTGTATCAATAATGTCAACACCTGCTTCAACAGCCTTGAGAACTGTCATTGATGCAAGACCTGCTGTGTAGTGAGTATGAAGCTGAAGAGGAATCTTTACATTTTCCTTAAGAGCCTTAACAAGCTCATAAGAATCGTAAGGTTTTAACAGCCCTGCCATATCCTTGATACAGATAGAGTCTGCACCCATTTCTTCAAGCTGCTTTGCGTACTTTACATAGTACTCTGTTGTATAGGAAGGACCTGTTGTATAGCTGAATGCAGCCTGTACGTGTCCGCCTTCCTTCTTGGTTGCGGTAATTGCTGTTTTAAGGTTACGGGTATCGTTAAGAGCATCGAAAATTCTGATGATATCAATACCGTTTGCAATAGACTTCTGAACAAAGTATTCAACAACGTCATCAGCATAGTGTCTGTAACCGAGAATATTCTGACCTCTGAAAAGCATCTGAAGCTTAGAATTTTTGATATGACTTCTGATAGTTCTCAGTCTCTTCCAAGGGTCTTCATTAAGGAATCTGAGGCAAGCATCAAATGTAGCACCGCCCCAAACCTCCATGGCATAATAGCCGATATCGTCAAGTGAATCGAGAATGGGAAGCATTTCTTCCGTAGTCATACGTGTAGCAACAAGAGACTGATGCGAATCACGCAGAGCTGTTTCCATAATTTTAACGTTAGCCATTGTTTATTTCCTTTCTTAAATGGAAAGCTATTCAAATAACTTAATTAGTGAGGAATTGTTGCAAGGAATACACCTGCAGCTACTGCAGAACCGATAACACCTGCAACATTTGGACCCATTGCGTGCATGAGAAGGAAGTTGGAAGGATTCTCCTTCTGACCAACCGTCTGTGCAACTCTTGCTGCCATAGGAACAGCAGAAACACCTGCTGAACCGATAAGAGGATTGATTTTGCCGCCTGAAAGAAAGCACATAATCTTCGCAAGAAGAAGTCCGCCGAGGGTAGCAAAAGCAAAAGCTGTAAGACCTAGAACAATGATAAGAAGTGTATCTGTCTTAAGGAAGCTTTCTGCATCTGCAGTAATACCAACTGAAACGCCCAGGAATATAGTAACTATATTACAAAGCTCATTCTGTGCAGTTTTGGAAAGTCTGTCTGTAACACCACACACATTAAAGAGGTTACCAAGCATAAGAAAACCTACAAGGGGTGCTGCATCAGGAAGGATAAGAGCCACAACTGCAGAAACAAGTATGGGGAATATTATCTTTTCTGTCTTTGAAACAGGACGAAGCGTAGACATATCCATCTTAATCTGACGTTCCTTTTTGGTTGTAACAAGCTTCATAAGAGGAGGCTGAATAATAGGAATAAGTGCCATATACGAGTAAGCTGCAACCGCAATTGCACCTAAAAGATGAGGAGCAAGAGTCTTTGTAACAAGAATTGCAGTAGGACCGTCAGCACCACCTATGATACCTATTGAAGCTGCTTCCTGAGGTGAAAAGCCAAGCGCAATAGCACCTGTAAAAGCAACATAAATACCAAACTGAGCACCAGCACCCAAAAGAAGGCTGGAGGGCTTAGCTATAAGAGGTGTAAAGTCTGTCATTGCACCGATTGCAAGGAAAATAAGTGAAGGATAAATACCAAGCTTAACACCAAGGTACAAATAGTCCATAAGACCGCCGTGAGCACCTATTTCAGCCCAGTTAATTATACTCTCCTCATTGATAAACCATTCCTTATGGAAAAGTCCTGTACCGGGAAGGTTAGCGAGCAGCATACCGAAGGCAATAGGCAAAAGTAACAGAGGCTCAAAGCCCTTACCAATAGCAAGGTATATTAGCACGCCTGAAATTACGAACATTATGAGAGTTTTAACAAAGGCAGTATTAAGATCGCCGTTTTCAAAAAACAGCATCTTATAGATACCCGTTGTCTCCCACAAGTTCAACAAGCTATCTAAAAAATTCATTAGAATGCACCTCGTATTTCGTTATAACTTATGCGAGAGTAAAGAGAACATCTCCGGAGTTAACGGAAGCGCCCTTTTGTGCAACAACTGAGGTGATTTTACCGTCGCGGGGAGCAACGATATCGTTTTCCATCTTCATAGCTTCAAGTACGCAAAGAACGTCGCCACTCTTTACTGTAGCACCGTTTTCAACATTGATTTTAAGAACGGTACCGTTAAGAGGTGCATTGATCTGTTCGCCTGCACCGGGTGCTGCCGCAGGTGCTGCAGGTGCTGCGGCGGGTGCGGGTACTGCTGCCACAGGTGCAGGAGCCGCTGCGGGTGCTGCTACAGGTGCCGCTGCTACGGGAGCTGCTGCAACTGCGCCTATTTCTTCTACTGTAACATCGTAAACTACGCCGTTAACTGTAACACTATATTGCTTAGCCATAATAATAATCTCCTTATAATTAGTAAAGATTTTTTACTTTCTCTTTTTAAATGATACTACTCTGAATCCGCCGTTCTGACCATTTGTGCCTCTGAAGGCAGTTATTGCAGCAATAATAGCAGCAACTATATCGTTTTGGCTTGAAACAACGGGTGCAGCAGCAACAGGTGCCTGCTCTGCTTGTTTTGCCTTCTCTTTCTTTGGTTCATTATTAACTGCCGGCTTTGCAGGTGCTTTAGTCTTTGCCTCAGCAGCACCGAAAATCCTGCCAAAAGTATAAATAACAATCATAAGAAGTGCAAGCACGCCGAAAACTACCGAAAAACCGAAGAGAGAAAATGGAAGTCCGTAAGAAATAGCCTTACCGACAGCCTCTCCTGAAACGGGGGCAAACTTTTCGGAATAAAACGCCATATCAACAGCAGTATCCAACAACTGTAAATTATTCATAATTACACCACCAATTCTCATTAAAGGGATGCAAATTCATTTTTCATTGAAAGCATTTCAAGTGCACTTGCAATCTTAACTCTCAATTCTTCAGCAGGGATAATGTCATCAACCTGTCCGCTTTGTGCAGCAAGAAGAGGAGTTGACATAAGAAGAGCCCATTCTTCTTCAAGAGCCTTTCTCTTTTCAATGGGAGCCTTAGCACCAAGCATTTTCTCTGTCCACATAAGTGAAACGGAAGCTACAGGATTAAGAACTCCGATTTTAGCACTGTCAAGAGCAATAACTACATCAGCACCAAGCTCCTTTGAGCCCATAACAGTAAATGCAGTGCCGTAAGCTTCGCCTACGTTTACAGTTACCATAGGAACACTTGCACTACAATAGCTCTGAGCAAGAAGAGCTGCTTCTGCACTCATTCTGCCGCCCTTTGCTTCGCAAGAAACACTAAAGCCCTTCGTGTCAACAAGTGTAAGAATAGAAATACCAAAGGTATCACATAACTTAATAAAAGCAGTTGCCTTTCTGATACAGCCTGTGCAAAGCTTTCCGCCTTCCTTTGGATTATTTGCAACAACACCTGTAACAATACCGTTTACTGTCATAAGCGCGGTTACAACGGACTTAGACTTACCAGCATTAAGCTCAAGATACTTTCCGCCATCAGCAATTGCTGTAACAACGCCGTGGACATCATAGCCTTCAGAAGCAACAATTGAAGCAACCTCGCCTGTCGCTCTGTTTGCATCGTCTTCAACGCCTGTATAAACGTTTTTATCAAGCTTATTTGAAGGAAGATATGAAAGAAGCTCCTTAACGTTCTCAAAAGCCTGTGCTGCACTCTTTGCACTAAGTGCAACATTTCCTGCTTTTACAGAATACTCACAAGAGCCGATTTCCTTATCAGCACCTTCGTTAACGAGCACAGATGCAGGAGTCTGAGTAAAGGATGCGCCCTCTGCCATAACTACAATATCAGCCATTGAAGCGATAGTTGCGGCAGCACCTGCAGTATTTCCTGCTACTACAGCTATCTGAGGCACCTTTCCCTTAAGACAGGAAGCCTTCTTCATCACCTTACCGTAGCCTGCGAGAACATCAATGCCCTCTTCAAGCTTTGCACCGTTTGAGTCAAATACGCTCACCACAGGTGCACCGTTTTTCTTTGCCATATCATAAAGTGCTGCAATTTTATCTGCCGCCGCTTTTGAAAAAGCTCCGTTAAGTCTTGCAGCGTTCTGTGCATAAACAAACGTTAGACGTCCGTCTACCGCACCGTAACCACAAACAACACCCTCATATTCCTCTGTGTCAGAAGTGGCAAGTTCGTTAGCATAAGCCTTTACATAAGCATTTGTTTCTACAAATGTTCCTTCGTCAAGGAGCATTCCGATAAGTTCGTAAGCAGTAAATTTTCCTGCTTTATGGAGTTTATCGGCTGCCGTCTTGTCATTGAGCATCTTCTTTGCTTTTACAAGGCTTTGGCTTCTTTTTTGTAAATCCATACGTCTACCTCCATATTGATTCTGAAACAGGCTTTCGGAAGTTTCCCAACTTCCGCCCCATTATGAAAACATTATACAACATTGTTAAATTATTTTCAATACTATTATTCCAAATAGTTACAATTAAATTGTTAATTTTTTTGTTATTGTGGAATAATTTCCAACAAAAATTCAAGACTCTGTCTCAGAAGATAAAAAGAATCCCTGAAAAAGTAATAATTGAGAACGGCACTCAGCGGCACAAGGAAACGGAAAAGCAGTTTACTTGTCTTATGGTTAAACACAAGCATTCCGAACATTGCCCCTATTCCGCCAAAAAACAGCGAAAGAAGCAAAAGTATAATTTCGGGTATTCTTGACTTTTTCTTTTTAGCCAACAGTTTATCAAAGCCAAAAAGCAAAAACAGCAAAACATTGAGAAAAACTATTATTTCCCAGGTTGTAATAATAAAATCACCAATTGTTATCATATAGACTACCTCAAAAAAGCACACGGAAAGCAAAAAACATTCCATGTGCCTTTGTATTATCGAATAATTCTTACTTTACAAGAGCGTATGTATCTCTTGCTATCATAAGTTCTTCATTTGTGGGGATTACAAGCATCTTAACCTTGGCATCCTTTGTGGAAATGTCATTTTCATCGCTTGTTCTCTTTGCCTTTTCGTTTACAGCCTCGTCGATTTCAACGCCCATAAACTTAAGATTCTGTGCCACTCTTGTTCTGTACTGAGGATTGTTTTCACCGATACCGCCTGTAAATACAACAGCATCAATACCGCCCATAGCCGCTGCAAAGCCGCCAACGTACTTTGTAATCTGGTGGCAAAGCATACTTTCAATAAGCTGATATCTTTCGTTGCCGTTCTTAGCACCGTCTTCGATATCTCTGTTATCGCTTGTTACGCCGCCGGTAACACCGAGAATACCTGACTGCTTATTGAGCATCTTATCAACATCAGAAGCACTCATACCTTCCTTTTCCATAAGGAAAGGAATTATTGCAGGGTCGATAGAACCGCTTCTTGTGCCCATCATAAGGCCTTCAAGAGGAGTAACACCCATAGTTGTATCAAAGCTCTTACCGCCCTTAACTGCAGTAATGGAAGAACCGTTACCGAGATGGCAGGTTACGATATTGATTTCTTCAGGCTTCTTGCCAAGCATTTCAGCAGCACGAGCAGTTACATATCTGTGAGATGTGCCGTGGAAGCCGTAACGGCGAAGCTTGTACTTTTCATAATACTGATAAGGAATGGGATACATATATGCAAAATCAGGCATTGTCTGATGGAAGCTTGTATCAAATACGCCTACCTGAGGTACATCCTTGCCCATAATTTCTTCACAAGCCTTGATACCTGTGATGTTTGCAGGGTTATGCAGAGGGCTAAGTGACGAGCATTCCTTGATAGCATCAATTACTTCGTTTGTAATCATAACAGAGCCAGAGAACTTTTCTCCGCCGTGTACAACTCTGTGTCCAACTGCCGAAATTTCGCTCATAGCGGAAATAACGCCGTGCTCCTTATCAGTAAGAGCATCAACAACAAGCTTAATACCTGCTGCATGGTCGGGAATATCAACCTCAACCTTATACTCTGTTCCGTCTGCATTCTTCTGCTTAAAGTTACCGCCGTCAATGCCGATTCTGTCGCACTGACCCTTAGCAAGAAGATTTTCGTTTGTCATGTCGATAAGCTGATACTTAATGGAGGACGAGCCTGCATTTATTACCAATACTTTCATTTCTGTTCTTCCTTTCAATTATGGGATTTACCCTATTATTATTTTTTAAGTTCAAGTGCCGCTTTAACCTTTGCGACAACGCTTTCGGCGTCAAGTCCGAATACAGGAATAAGCTCTGTTGCCTTACCTGACTTACCGTATGTATCGTTAACACCAAGCTTAAGTACAGGAACAGGCTTTGCACTTTCGCAAACAACTTCACTTACCGCGCTACCAAGACCGCCGATAATGTTATGCTCTTCGCAGGTTACAATTACGCCTGTCTTTTCAGCACTTTCAAGAATAAGCTCTTTGTCAATAGGCTTAATACAGGGCATATTTATAATTCTCGCGCTGATACCCTCAGCCTTAAGAGTCTCGTTGGCTTCAAGAGCAATTGATGTCATAAGACCGGTTGCAATAATGGTAACGTCACTTCCCTCGTGAAGAACGCTGCCTTTACCAATTTCAAACTTGAAGGTAGCCTTATCGAAAATCTGAGGAACGGCGAGTCTGCCGAATCTCATATAAACGGGACCCACATAGTTAATCGCCGCTTCAACGCACGCTCTTGCTTCGATAGCATCAGCAGGATTAAGAATAACCATACCGGGTATAGTTCTCATAAGTGCGATGTCCTCATTACACTGATGAGTCGCTCCGTCTTCACCGACTGTAATACCTGCATGAGTAGCACCGATTTTAACATTAAGGTGAGGATAGCCGATAATATTTCTAACCTGTTCGTAAGCTCTGCCTGCCGCAAACATAGCAAAGGAGCTTGCAAATACAGCCTTACCTGTTGCCGCAATACCTGCCGCAACTCCCATCATATTTCCTTCTGCGATACCGCAGTCAAAGAATCTGTCTGGGAAAGCTTTCTTGAATGTACCTGTCTTTGTTGCTGCTGCAAGGTCGGCATCGAGAACGACAAAATCATACTTTTCGCCAAATTCGGCAAGCGCATTTCCGTAGGCTTCACGTGTAGCCATTTTTTCTGCCATTTTCGTTACCTCCTTACTTAGCAAGAGCAAGTTCAATGCTCTCAAGATCCTTCATACCGATTTCGTACAATTCCTTGTTGGGAGCAGAGCCGTGCCATGAGCACTGGTTTTCCATATAGGAAACGCCCTTGCCCTTCACAGTCTTACAAATAACCGCAAAAGGCTTATCGGACTTCTTTGCAGCCTTTACAGCCCCATCGATTTCGTCAAAATTATGACCGTCAATAACTGCAACATTCCAGCCGAATGCCTTGAACTTTTCATCAAGAGGACTGGGATTCATAACCTCGCTTACAGGTCCGTCAATCTGAAGACCGTTGAAGTCAACAAATACGCAAAGGTTATTAAGACCGTTGTGTGCAG
Organism: Eubacteriales bacterium; assembly: GCA_045646465.1. Lineage (GTDB taxonomy): Bacteria > Bacillota > Clostridia > Oscillospirales > CAG-382 > UMGS1387. The sequence continues at coordinate 38,977 of JAZRKT010000114.1, forward strand.
CAAACATTGCAGCTACTCAAACCTGTCCTTCCTCCGATTCACCGTCGCCGAGAATGGAATATACTCTGTAAGACTTTTCGGAAATTTTGCCGCTGAGCGCCATTCCGCAAGCTGCGGAAATACCGAGACCCAGCGAGCCTGTAGACATATCAACGCCGGGTATATTCTTCATATCAGGATGTCCCTGAAGATAGCTGTCCTTATGTCTGAAGGTTTTGAGGTCTTCCTTGGGGAAAAATCCCTTTTCGGCAAGTGCTGCATAAAGAGCAGGAGAAGTATGTCCCTTTGAGAGTACAAATCTGTCTCTGTCCTCCATTTTGGGATTCTTGGGGTCAACATTCATTTCCTCAAAGTACAAATATGCAAGAATATCTGCAATACCCAAAGAGCCGCCGGGATGACCGGAAGCAGCAGAATAAACGGCAGTCAATACACCCTTACGGATTTCATTGGCAACCTTTGCGAGTATAATTTTATCCATCAGACTTCCTCCTATGGTAAACTATTTAATTATAATTCTTACGTAAAATTTCAAGCGTTCTTTCAAAATGAGAAGGCAACGGAGCTTCAAACTCCATATACTCCCCTGTTCTCGGATGAACAATACCGAGAATTTTTGCGTGAAGGCATTGTCCCGTAAGATTAAAGGGATTTTTGCCTTCAAGCGGAGCATACAACGGGTCAGCCACAACAGGATGACCGAGATATGAGGCGTGAACTCTTATCTGATGCGTTCTCCCCGTTTCAAGTCGGAATTCACACAGAGAGTACCCTCTGAAGCTTTCAAGTGTTTTATAATTTGTAACTGCTTGTTTGGAACTACTCTGTCTTACCGCCATTTTTTTACGGTTAACCGGATGCCTTCCGATGGGAAAATCAATCCTGCCTTCGTTTTCCTTGAAATTACCTATTACAACAGCATTATAAACACGTTTAAAGGAATGCTCCTTAATCTGCAAAGCAAGATTATTATGCGCTTCATCGTTTTTTGCCACTACAAGAAGACCGCTTGTATCCTTATCAATTCTATGAACAATTCCCGGTCGGATTACTCCGTTAATACCAGAAAGTCTTCCGTCACAGTAGTACATAAGGGCATTAACTAGTGTTTTATCAGGATTACCCGGTGCAGGATGAACCACCATTCCCTGAGGTTTATTTACAACAAGAATATCCTCGTCCTCATAAACCACATCAATATCAATTTTCTGGCCAACAGCCGCACAAACCTCAACAGCAGGCAAAGTAACGGTTATCTCGGTTCCCTCAGTAACAACAAAGCTTTTCTTTGAAAGAATCTTATCATTTGTCTGAACAAGTCCCTTTTCCACAAGCTTCTGTGCGTTATTTCTTGTGATTTCACACTGAGAAGCAACGCAGACATCAAGACGCTGTCCTCCCTCACTTACGGTAAAAGTGACCGTTTCACATTCATTGTTATTTAAATTATCATTCATTCTCTTCACCGCTTTTCTTCTTTTCATCGGGAAAGAGATTTTTATCGGTGAGCATAGCTATAAGAAACAGCCCTGCTCCCACCACTACTGCCGCATCCGCAACATTGAACACCCACTGCCAGAAATCAAAGGCACAGAAATCAATCATATCAACAACATAGCCTCTTGCTACTCTGTCAATCATATTTCCGATGCCTCCCCCGAGAATAAGTCCAAGGGAAGCATCGAGTACCTTATTTCTTCTGCCGTATTTCACAAGTGCCCAAATTACTGCCGCAATAAGGATTACGGAGGGAATCATAAACACTAATCTGTTTTCCGAAAACAAGCCAAATGCCATACCTTTATTCTCAACATATGTTATATGAAGAATATTTTGTATAATCGGACTGCTATCGGAAACCTCCATTGACGAAACCGTTGCTATCTTTGTCAACTGATCAACAATTACAACTATCGCCGCAAGAATACAGGCAAACATTATGCAAGAATTTCGGGGAACGATGCCTTAACAATTGACGCGCATCTTGCACAAAGGTGCTGTTCTTCCCCAAGGTCTGTGCAATCGTTCTTTACATACCAGCATCTGTCACATTTTGTTCCTTCTGCCGCTTCAACAAGAACTGCTATGCCTGTTTCTGTTTCGCTGAACGCCTTTTCGTTTACTTCCTTGCTGAGCTTAACCTCAGAGCAAATGAAGATATCATTAAGCTCATCCTTGAAGTTTTCAAAGAAGTTATATGTTTCATCGTCCTTAATATAAATTGTAACTGAAGCATCAAGGCTCTTACCGATAAGCTTTTCTGCTCTCGCAAGTTCAAGAGCCTTCATTACGTCATCTCTGTATGCAAACAGCTTATTATAAGCCTCTGCAACATCCGAGAAAGAATACTTTTCATCGTACAGAGGAATATCGTTAAGGAACACACTTTCTGCGTTATCAGAATCAACATGGCTCATAAACTGCCACAGCTCTTCTGCTGTAAACGAAAGGATAGGAGCAAGAAGTCTTGTAAGTCCGTTAAGAACAAAGTACATTGCCGTCTGTGCACTTCTTCTTGCTTTGCTGTCCTTAGCTTCAACATACACTCTATCCTTTGAAATGTCAACATAAAGCTTAGACAGATCAATTGCACAGAAGTTATGAATATCGTGATAAATGAGGTGGAATTCATAGCTGTCATATGCCTTCTTTACTCTGTCACAAAGTGCATTGAACTGAGAAACAATCCACTTATCAATAGCTTCAAGTTCGTCAAGGGCCATCATATCCTTATTAGGATCAAAGTCCTCTTCGGGTGTGCCGAGGTTAGCAAGAAGGATACGGGAAGTATTTCTGATTTTTCTGTAAATTTCGGAAAGCTGCTTGAAAATAGCATCCGAAACTCTTACGTCAACTCTATAGTCGCTGGAAGCAACCCAGAGTCTGAGCAAATCACCGCCATAAACCTTAATAACATCTTCGGGATATACAGAGTTTCCAAGAGACTTATGCATCGCCTTGCCTTCGCCGTCAACAACCCAGCCGTGTGTAAGCACCTGCTTATAGGGTGCTCCCTGACCTTTTGCTGCAACTGCAGTAAGAAGTGAGGACTGGAACCAACCTCTGTACTGGTCAGCACCTTCAAGATAAAGGTCGGCAGGCCACGTTACGTCGTTATTATCTTCAAGTACACCAAAGTGTGTTGAGCCTGAGTCAAACCAGCAGTCAAGGGTATCTGTTTCCTTAACAAAGTGAGTTTTTCCGCACTTGGGACATACAAAGCCCTCAGGAAGAAGCTCAGTCGCTTCCATATCAAACCAGGCATTTGAGCCCTTCTGAGCAAAGATATTGCTAATCTTACCTATTGTTTCATCATTACAGATAATTTCGCCGCAATCCTCGCAATAGAACACAGGAATGGGAAGACCCCATTTTCTTTGTCTTGATATACACCAGTCTGCTCTTTCACGGATCATAGAAACCATTCTTGTTCCGCCCCACTCGGGAAGCCACTGAACACTTTCACAAGCCTGTACAGCTTCGTCCTTGAAGGATTCAACAGAGCAGAACCACTGAGGAGTTGCACGGAAGATGATAGGATTCTTACATCTCCAGCAGTGGGGATACTGATGGGCGATTTCCTCACTTGAGAACAGTGCACCTGACTGTTTAAGATCTTCAAGAATTGCAACATTTGACTCATCATATCTGAGACCAGCAAACTTACCTGCAAGCTCATTCTGATAGCCTCTGTCGTCAACGGCCACTTCTACGGGAAGACCGTATCTCATACCTGTAAAATAGTCATCAGCACCGTAAGAGGGAGCAGTATGAACACAACCTGTACCGCTTTCCATTGTTACGTATTCAGCTACCGTAAGAAGGCTTTCTCTGTCAAGGAAAGGATGGTAAGCAGTCATATATTCAAGCTCACCGCCTGCAAATTCCTTAACGATTTCGTATTCAGCAACGCCGCCTGCATTCATTGTCTTTTCTGCAAGTGCTTCGGCTGTTACATAAAAATTACCATCATTTGCCTTGATAAGAACATACTTTTCTCTGGGGTGAACGGTTATTGCCACGTTACCGGGAAGAGTCCAGGTAGTGGTTGTCCAGATGATGAAGTATGTCTTACTCTTATCGCAAACGCCTTCAAAGAGACCCTTATCATCCTTAAGAAGGAATTTTACATAAATAGATGTACAGGTATCCTCTGCGTATTCAATTTCAGCTTCAGCAAGAGCAGTTTCATCGGAAGGACACCAGTAAACAGGCTTAAGTCCCTTGTAGATATAGCCCTTTTTGAACATTTCGCCGAATACCCTAACTTCCTTTGCTTCAAAAGCAGGCTTCATGGTAAGATAAGGATTTTCCCAATCACCAAGAACTCCAAGTCTCTTGAAGGAAGCCATCTGAATATCAACAAAGTTCTCAGCAAACTGCTGACAAGCGCTCCTAAATTCGGAAGTAGACATCTTTTTTCTATCAAGCTTGCTCTTCTTGATAATTGCGCTTTCAATAGGCATACCGTGGTTATCCCAGCCGGGAATGTAGGGAGTATAGAAGCCCTGCATTGACTTAGACTTATTTATAATATCCTTAAGCACCTTATTCATAGCGGTACCCATATGGATATTTCCGTTTGAAAAGGGAGGTCCGTCATGAAGCACAAAGCTTGTATTACCCTTGTTCTTTTCAAGCATTTTGCCGTATACGTTGTTTTCTTCCCACTTCTGCTGTGTTGCAGGCTCTCTCTGAGGAAGATTTGCTCTCATAGAAAACTCTGTTTTGGGAAGATTAAGTGTCTTTCCGAAATCCTTTGACATTTAGAGTAGCTCCTTTTATATTGAAATAGTCTTAAACAAAAAATGTTTTAATCACGAAATATCGGCAAAGGCCCCAAAACAAGGCATTGCCGACATCAATTATTCAGTAATTGTCAGCCGTTATTTTCTTCAGCCGCAAGCACGTCCGCTTCAGGCTGAGGTTCTTCGGCTGTCATATCAACACCTGCATCACCCTTTGAAAGCTTTTCATGTGCAAGCACAACAGCTTTTTCTTCAAGCTGGTCATCTGTAAGCACCGGAGTAACATCTTCATCGGGCATAAGGTTATCAATCATAGTTAGATGCTTTTTATACGCTTCGTAAAGCTCGTTTTTGAACTGAGCAACCGCCAATTCGCACTGTGTCAGCTTATCTCTTTCAGCACTCACCTTTTCTCTGTAAGCGGATAGAATTCTGTCACAGCTTTCGGATACGGCATTTTTGATTTCTGCCGCTTTTTCCTTGGCGTCATTGACTATGGCATCTGCCATTTTCTGAGCATTTACGATTGTTGCGGAAATTGTACTCTCCTCATTCTTAGCAACATCAAGCTGTTCAAGAGCTACCGCATATTTACGTTCAAGCTCCTGATGCTCAAGGTATGCCTCGTTATACTTATTGAGAAGATGAACTATATATCCGTCTACTTCACCTGTTGCATATCCCTTCAAGGTCTTTGAAAATGCAGTAGGTCTTAAATCCTGAGGAGAAATCATAATTATACCATCCTTAAATCATTTTATGGACAATTACTTTTGTCCTTCCCTTTTTGGTAAGTCCGCCAAGCTCGTGCACAACAAATCTGCCATAGCCTCTTACGGAAATTACATCACCCTCGCAGACGGCAACATCACACCGCCGTGCTTCAAAGTGATTTAAATTTACATTTGACACGTTAATCATCTGCTTTGCTTTTTCTCTGGACACACCTGTACACAGAGAAACAATACAGTCAAGTCTGTCAGATGCCACAGTTCCGCTTACCACCGAAAACTGAAGTTTGATTTCAGGCAGCTCACCTTCATCAACTATTCTGATTTTAACCTTGTCCCTGGCAACGCTTTCAAGAGACGAGCACACATATTCCGCCGCAACCGATGTCATACTCAGATATGCGCTTTTATCGTCGGGCAGATAAATATCACCAAGAACCTCACGCTTGATTCCAAGTCCCAGCACCGAGCCTAAAACATCTCTGTGCCCAAAGGAATTAAAGCCAGAGCCTTTAATCTCAACTGTCGAAACATCAAACATTTCGTAAAGCTCGGTCTCATTCTCAAAACCGCCGTAAATATCTGACGGGAAAAGTCCTATCCTTACTCTCTGAGCTTGCTTGAAACCACCAAAGCTTACAACCCTGATACTGTGGGAAAAGCATTTGAAAACCTCAAGAGCCTGCTGCTTACTGCGACCGTCAAGAAAATACGTGAATGTCGGAGAATAAGTATCAAGCGCCTTATTGCAAAGCTCCGTCATTCTTTGTTTAAATAGCGATTCCTCTTTTGTTTCGGCAATCATATAATACTGCTCACCACCGACAAAAGAAGAAATGTAACAAAGAAAGGAATGTCTATCATCATAGGCACATTTATTCCCAAAGCATCAAACAGAGCTCTGACGGGAGTAATTACCCATTCAGTTACCGTAAAAAGGAACTCACCCACAGGCGATTCGCCAAGTCCAGGAAACCACGAAAATATGGCTCTCAGGAACATCATAAGCATAAGAATATCAAGTATAAGGCTCACCGTTGCCTTAACTACCGCCAAAGCAAGTATAAGCATTATTTAGAAGCCTGCAGTTGTGTCTTCAGGAACTTCAGTTGAAGCCTGCTGAGGCTGAGCCTGTGCAGCCATACCTACCGCTTCTCTTGATACAGCAACATTGCTGGGAGTAATTGCATATGTGTTATCGGCAACCTTCTGAATACCGCCGGAAAGTGCATAAGCTGCACCTGAAAGGAAGTCGATAAGTCTTCTTGCTGTTTCTCTGTTTGTGTTTTCAAGGTTGAGAAGAACAGTCTTCTTGGAAAGAAGAAGGTCTGCTATCTGTGTTACTGTTTCATAGCTCTTGGGTGTAACAACCTTCATTTCAATTGCGCTGGATGTACCCATAACAACATTGGCGCCGCTTCTGGGCTGATATGCATTTTCCTGTGCGTGCGCAGGTGAGGTCATAAGCTCCTCGTCCTGGTTTTCAAAATCGTTTTCGTAACCGTCATCTACATCCTGTGTGTTAGGGAAAAGCTTGCCTGCAAGATCCTTAAAATTCATTGTTTAAATCCTCCTATGATTAAAAATAATTTAATTTAAGTTCTGCTGCCAAACAGACTCCGTCCGATACGAACAATATTTGCTCCTTCTGTAACAGCTTGTTCATAATCGTCCGACATACCCATTGACAGATATTGCATATATATATTATCTAATTTTTTTTGCGATATGTCAAGAAATAATTTCATAATTTTTTTAAAAAAGTCACGATTTTTGTAACTTATTTTTGAACACGACACATTTTCTTGATTTTCGACGTCATTCTCTGCGTCATTTTCGCAAGACAGATCAGATATGCACTTTGGCGGAATAGTCATAAATCCGCACACTCTGATATTGGCAAGACTTGCTATTTCTTTTAAAAATTCTTCTGCATCCTCGGGTCTGATACCACCCTTCGATTCTTCATTGCCGATATTTATTTCAACAAGCACATTCATAACTTTCCCGATTTTTGCGCACTGCTTATCAATTTCCTTTGCAAGCTTTACCGAATCAACGGAATGTATCATACTCACCTTATCGACAATATACTTTACCTTGTTTGTCTGCAGCGTACCTATAAAGTGAATGTCAACCTTATCTTTGTTGATAAAATCGTATTTTTCAAGCAGCTCCTGCACTCTGTTTTCTCCGATGCAGGTGATGCCGTTATCAATGGCAAAATTGATGGTATCAGCATCTACCGTTTTTGTTGCGGCAAGAAATATTACATCATCAGGGTTTCTGCCTGCTGCAATTGCTGCCTGTTTTATATTCTGCTTTGCTTCATTTATTTTTTGCAAAACAACCTCGTTTGAAAATTTACCTTCCACGACATTCTCTCCTATCCTACAATTTTTCCGTCAAACAGCTCTTTACCCGAAACAATGACATTATCGTAAAGAGAAATCTGTTTATACGGCGACTCAGCCTTTTCTTCTTCAAAAGCATCAGAGCTTTTTCCGTAACGAACAATGTAATAGTTATCAGTTTCGTCAATAATATCAACACTTCTGTAGTGAATGACATCACCGATAAGCACATAGACACCGTTAACGCCGTCAATAACTCTCAATGCTTTTTTGGGAATAGACAGTCCGCTTGTTTCCTTCAGTACGATTTCTGCCTTCTGTCCCCTTTTGAAATTAAAATCATCAGGCATTACGTTTGCACGGAAAACAGCTAGTGCCTCAGCTGAAGTGGTTTCAGTTATTTTACGTATAAGCTTCATTGTAATTTCGGCATCTCCGCTTTCGGGATACGTCAGCTTATAGCTTTTGTTTTCTTCAAGAAACGCCGCCTTATCCGACGGAATTTCGCACACGGTATACCAAACATAATCATTGATTATCTTCACCGCCCCTGATGCCGCAAGGCTTAAATCACTGTCAGACTGAGTGAGCTCTTTAAAGCTTTCAAGCGTAAGTGTATCAACAAGATCAACAGTAAAAATTTCCTCATAACCGTCCGTTTCTCCGTAAAAATATCCAGACGATGACGCATACACCGAGCTTGAATTGGTATTTATCTTTCTTTCAATAGCATTTCTTCTTTTGATGAGCTCTTCTCTTTCATTAGTGTAATCGCTTTCGGTATTTACAATAAGGTCGCGTCTGTTAAGCTCAACAAGAAGAAGTGCAGATGCATCAACGGCATCGGAAATTTTCCCTTTTGATGCGCTTGAATAAACGTCGCTGAATATTTCCCCGATATCTCCGTCGATTTTTGACAGGTCAGTTATAACATACCTTGAATCAACGCTGCTGTCATCGATTATTGCAATACGTCTGTCTATTCTGTTGATTTCATCCTGCAAAACAGAATCCTCTTCATTGGGATAAATGTTTGCAAGCAGCTGACCCTTGGAAACTCTTTCACCATCGGAAACCACCGTTACCGTTGTTCCGTTATTATCCTTTGCCAACACCGTTTCATCCCTGAAAACATATGCTCTTGCATCAACGCTGTCATTAACCGTCACAAGCACAGCTGTTTCGGTGAGAATATCGGAATCAAAATTTGCCGTCGCCTGAAGCCACATATATACTACAAGTCCTGCTCCCGCAAAAACAAAAATAAGAGCTTTAAGCAGTTTTATGGGATCAGGCAGCAGCTTTGAAAATTTATCCATCAAATTTCCTCCCCAAGATACTCCGACACAAGTGCAATAGCCTTTTCGCACATTTCCCTGTCGGTAAGATTATCTCTGTATATCCACTTAATATCAGCATTTTTCTTAAACCACGTAAGCTGTCTTTTTGCGTAACGTCTTGAATTTCGCTTAAGAATTTCGATACATTCTTCAAGTGTCATTTCACCGTTGAAATAAGGTAAAAACTCTTTATAAGCAATTGCCTGTGAAGCTGTTTTTGTCGTGAGCACACCTTCATCATACAGACTTTTTGCTTCGTCAAGCAGTCCCGCTTCAAGCATTAAGTCAACACGCTTATCAATTCTGTCATACAGCCTTTGTCTGTCCTCAAAATCAAGCCCTATAACAATGCAGTCCTTAGGCTTTGCATTGATTTTTGAGCGTCTGTTCCACTCACTTGCACTCACTCCCGTTGTTTCGTAAACCTCAACGGCGCGAAGCACTCTTTTAACGTTATTTTTATCAATGCTTTGCGCCGATTCTTCATCAATTTCGCAAAGCCGTCGGTACAAGGCCTCGCTCCCGTTATTTTCAAGAAAGCTGACAACACGGTTATGCACATCAGGGTTATTTTCAAAGGAATCGAATTCAATTCCCGACAAAAAGCTTGTAATATAAAGTCCCGTTCCACCGCAAAAAACAGGCAGAACTCCCCTGTCATCAAGCTCGCTTACCACAGTTGAAGCATCCTTAACATAGTCAGAAACAGAATATTCCTCTCCGGGCTCAAGAAAGTCCACAAGATGATGTGGCACGCCGTCCATTTCCTCGGATGTCGGTTTTGCCGTACCGATATTCATTCTTTTATAAACCTGCATTGAATCGCAGGAAACAACTTCACCGCAAAAGCGTTTTGCGATAACAACCGCAAGTGAGCTTTTTCCCGATGCCGTAGGCCCTACGACAGCAATCATTTTACCCATTGACCTTCGCCTTTCTTTCTGGTATCTGAGCAATTATAATGGCAGTAAACATAACAACACAGCCGACAGCTTCCTGTGCGGAAGGAAGTCTGCCAAGCACCACAATCTGCGAAAGCACTGCGAACACCGATTCAAGGCTCATAAGCAACGATGCGATAACAGGAGGAGTTTTTTTCTGTCCCACTATCTGAAGCGTATAAGCTATGCCGCTTGAGCAGATACCTGCATACAGTATAGGAAATGCTCCCTGTACTATGCCGTCAATTGTAGGCTGTTCAAATATAAGCATAAGAACGCAGGAAATTGTACCTGCAACAAGAAACTGCATAAGACTGAGCTTGACTTCATCAATCTTTGTTACAAAAAGGTCGACAACAATAATGTGAAGCGCAAATGAAAAAGCACACAGAATTACAAAAAAGTCGCCGATACCAACTGCCATTGTACCGCCCGATAGCTTTGATAAATCAATGCAAAGCAGGAAAAGACCTGCGACAGCAAGCGCAATACAGCCCCATACTCTTACTCCCACTCTTTTTCTTGCGAAAAGTCCGTAAACAGGTACAAGCAAAATATACATAGCCGTAATAAAGCCTGCCTTTCCCGATTCAGAGCCAAGAGACATACCTATCTGCTGCAAATTCATCGACAGACAAAGCACAAGTCCGCAGGCAATTCCGCCTAAAAGCAGATTTTTATTGTCCTGCTTTGTTGGTTTTACATATGTACCCTTTGCCTTTTTGAAAGCCGTCATAATTGCTATTACAACCAGCAAAAATGCAGAGCCCACAATACTTCTTACACCTTGAAAGGTAAAAGCACCCACAGTATTCACTTCCTGAGCAACAAAGGTACTGCCCCACAAAAGTGCCGCAAGTGTAAGGCAAAAGTTGCCGGCAAACATTTTATTATTCATTATTCTTCACTCCAATATCTGATTGCTGTGTCAACAAGTGCTTCAAGTGTATTTTCGCACTTTTCGGTTATTACTAGGTCAAGAAGAAAGGAAAGCACGGATGCTATCTTTTTTCCTCCGATGCCAAGCCTGTCCATTATTATTTTTCCGTCAATATCAAGATTTGCCACCGATACGCATTGCCCTGATTGTTCTATGTCATCAACGGTATCAAGCATATTTATATACATTTCTGCATTACTGTAATCAATTGCCGCAAGGGTTTTATATAACAGTCTTGTATTTTCAAAGCCCTCTTTACTTATGGTTTTCTTAATACTGATTCTGTCATTGATGTGCCCACATCGCAAAAGAGTGCACACAGACGTGACAGTCCTTACTGTTTTATTGTCAAGCTTGTGTCGTTTCAGCATTTTTTCAATGTCTGAAATGTCTTCAAACATACTGAAAAACAGGCAGAGTCTTACAATTCTGTCTTCATTGCAATGGCGCAAGCCCTCAAAAGCGGCAAGTCTTTTATTTATATCAGTTTCAAGCAATTCAGGAAGAAAAACGGAAATAACATCGCTGTACTTTATCAGGATTTCACTTGCTTTGCATCCGCAAATAAGCTTTAAAAACTCCGTCGTTATTCTTTCAGCCGAAATATTTACAAGCAGGTGTGCATTATTCTTTATGGACAGCGACGTCTGTTTCTCAATTTCAAAGCCGAGAGTTGCCGCAAAGCGTATCCCTCTCATAATACGAAGTCCGTCCTCGTTAAAACGTTCATCAGGGTTTCCGACGCATCGTATTAGCTTTGCACTTATATCTTCTTTTCCTCCAAAGGGGTCGCAATATCCGTGTTTTGGAGACAAAGCTATGGCATTGACAGTAAAATCCCGTCTTTTGAGGTCAAGCTCAATATTATCAGTAAATTCCACGCTTTTCGGGTGTCTGTTATCGCCGTATTCACCGTCAATGCGGTAGGTTGTAACTTCAACACACACTTTTCCGTATACTACAGTAATTGTACCGTGTTTTTTTCCTATATCAAGTGTTTTTTCATCACTGAAGACTTCTTCAATCTCATCAGGCAGTGCATTTGTGGTAATGTCAAAATCATCTGGCACACGTCCCATAAGAGTGTCTCTTACACATCCGCCCACAAGGTAAGCACTATACCCTTTTTCATTAAGTTTTTCAAGAGTTTGCTTTACATACTGCGGCAGCTGCACATTAACACCCCTTTTACACTTTAAGGTATATTGTAACACACTAATTGTTTTTTTTCAATAGATATTGAGAAAATAAAAAAATAAACCTCCCGAAGGAGGTTTTAAGGAGATTATGCGCACTACCTTTTATCAGGTATATACTCTGTAAGGTACTGCAGAATTTCAGGCAGGTTTTCAGCCAAATCATACAGCGAATAACCTGCTTTTCTTCCATTGTTATAAGTTATTTCAATGGAGAAGAACACATATGTGCCGCCGTCGAAAATATCTACTACATTTCTGTCGGTAAGATACCCGAACAGCGTCTTAATATCTTCGTTATCATTGAAGAACTTGCCGTTGAAAATTTCAGAGCTTTTTGTTTCTACAGCCTCTTCTCTTACTACCCGTTCACCGTATTCTGCAAGTGTTCCATAATCACTGACAATACCTGTGTATTTATCAAAAATATAGCTGTAATCATAGTGAACAGTAATGCCCGCAATATCATCAAAAGCAAGTGCGTTTTCGGCATTTATACTGCCTGTGCTTTCAAGAGCTGCAAGTGTTGCCTTGTCAAAAAAGCTTACATCATAGGAATCTGACAGCTCTGCCATAATCTGCTTACCGTTCTCATCAATAGCAGGCACCTTATAGAACAGTTCAACGGTATAAAGCTCGGTTGAATTCATTTTATTGATATACTTATCAAAGCTGATATCAATTCTATCCTTGACAAGTGCATCAATTATCTCCTGTGCATCATCACTGCTTCCGCCGTAAACCGCAAGTATGCTGTCATCGGGGTTTTTGTGGTTATTTGCTGTAACTTCAACCTTTGTATAAGTCTTCTGTGTCCCATCAAGAACAGGATAACGATGCCTGCGAACAACAGCAGTTTCGCTGATAGGTCTTAGGAAGGAGTCCACATCGGAGTCATCAAGTCTGTATGATCTTCTCATCCTTCTGCCGTTTCTCAGGGTATACTCGATTTCTACATTATAAGGCACACCCGATATTGAAGAAGCTGTGGAGTACTCATCATCGTATTTTGTTGCAACCTTATTTTTATGGAAATCAACAAAAAGCTTTATGTCTTCCCTTTCGGTAAATTCAGCCTTATAGAAATCGGTACGGGTAATTCTCTGATGTCCGCTATAGTCATCGATATATGCATATTCAACGCCGTCATATTCATAGTTAAGGTTTTTAACGCTTACAATACTGTTTACCTCAGGAACTCTTGTCTCAAAGCCTGTAATATCGAAATTGAATATTACAAAAAGAACAAGCACGAAAACCGCATTATGTATAAGAGGATTCTTACAGCCTTTAAGACTGAAGCTCTTGTTGGACATCATATTAGCAACAATTACGCCTATGCTTCCGAACACAAGCATTACAAGAATGTTTGATATATTCCAGAACGCCTGCATATAGAAGTATCCTAGAATACCTGAGCAAATACCGAAAAGAAGCTTGAACAGCCATCTAAGATAAGGAAAAGCTATAACCTCACCATAGTTTTCAAGATGTCTGAGCTTATACAACAGCAAAGACAGTCCGTAGAACACTGCTATAAGAAGTATGTATACAAGTACCTTCGGTCCCATCAATTCTTCGGGTGACAGATAGAAATAGTTTATGAGAACATCTTCCAAAAAGCCTGTTCCCGCAAAGCCGTAAAGATAAGACTCGCAAAGCATTACAACAAAGCTTGTAAGGAACAGTGGAAGAAGTATAAACACCACCGAGAATACTCCCTGTGCCACTGTATTGCCTGTAAGCATACCGATAAAAGTAAACAAAGCAAAAAACAAAAGTGCATACACAAAGTATATTCCCGTATTTACAAGAATAGGAGTCACAGGTGAAAAATCCTTAACTGCAAATATACAAAGAATGTTATTCACAACAACGGGCACCGTAATAAAAATAAGAGCCGAAACGGAGTGTGCCGCCATAAGAGTACTTCTTTTGCAAGGCAGTGAGTGATTGAAGGTTACGCTTGACACATTGTTAAGATATGAAAACAGACCCATCGAAAGAAATGCACCAAGCATACAGCCGAACACATATGTGCCGTCAAGTCTATATGAAAGCCATCTTCCTGAATAATAGTATTCATCTTTGAAAATTCGGGCAAAGTCTGCAGGAGTGTGATAGGAAACGTACTCATAAAGAGGCATTGCCACAAACAGCACCGTAAAGAGAGTTGCAAGGGCGCTTATCCACCAAAGACGCTTAATATCGCTTTTGATTGCTGTTTTAAAGCAGGATTGTTTCAAACTCATAGCCCATACCTCCCAGTTCATATATAAACACTTCTTCAAGTGTCAGCGGTATAATGTCAAATACAACAGGGTTATATTTTCTCACAGTTTCTTCTATTTTGTCAACGTCTCCCTTTACTATAACAAGGCTGACACTTGCAAAGCCTGATTTGTCAAGTACATTCAGCTCGTTCTCGAGCTCGGTTGGAAATTCTCCGCCGTCAAAAGCAAGCTGCAATTTATGTACATTACCCTTCAGGTCATCAAGGGATTTTTCAATAACGATTTTTCCGTTATAAAGAATTCCAACGTGGTCGCACACATCTTCAAGTTCTCGAAGATTATGACTTGATACAAGCACCGTCATTTCACGCTCTGCAACTGCCTGAAGCATAAGCTTCCACACGTTTCTTCTCATAACAGGGTCAAGTCCATCAACAGGCTCATCAAGAATCATAACATCTGGGCTTGTGCAAAGACCCAGCCAGAAGGCAACCTGCTTTTGCATACCCTTTGACAGTCTTCTTACCTTACGCTTGACTTCAATCTTGAACACTTCCTTCATTTTTTCAAAGTGCTCCCAATTCCAGCCCGGGTATATTCCCGCATAGTAATTAGCCATATCAAGAATACTGTAGGTCGAGAAAAAGAACAGGTCATCGGATATACATATCATTCTCTTCTTTATATCGCTGTTTTCAAATGTCTTTTCGCCATCAACGGTAATTTCACCGCTGTCAGCCTTATACACTCCGATAAGTGTTTTTATAAAGGTAGTCTTGCCTGCACCATTAGGTCCAACAAGTCCGTATACCGAGCCTTTCTTTACGTGCAACGCAAGTAAGTCAAGCGCTCTGAAGCTTCCGAAGCTCTTAACTACGCCGTCTGCTTTTATCATAAACAATTTCTCCTTTCAGTTTAGTTTTCAGAATTACTTTTTCCGTTTCTGTAAATCTCAGCCACCACCTCAAGCACATCCTTCTGTTCAACACCGAGATAATACAGCTCTTTTACCGTTTCAGCAAACTCACAAAACAGATGCCCTTCATTTTTAACATTATCCTTTGGTGCTACAAAAAAGCCTTTTGACCTTACCGAATAAATATATCCTTCACTCTCAAGGTCCTTATACGCCTTTTGTATGGTATTGGGATTTATGGTCATCTCTACCGCAAGCTCACGCACCGACAGTATCTTTTCATCAGGCTTCAGCACGCCGTCTATAATTAGCTTTTTAAGATTATCACGTATCTGCTCATATATAGGCTTCCCGCTTGTATGATCAAGCTTATACACTTTCATTTGCGCCTCCTTTCTGTGGTACAGCAACTGTACTATCTGTACTATATCACATAATACAGATATTGTCAATAGCTTTTTAAAAAAATCTGTAAAAACGTTATTTTTTTTGTAAAAGTATGGAAATTATAAAATATATGTGTTATAATACAGGAAAAAGATTCTTTTAAAAAGAGGCTGTATATGAAAATTATTATCTTCGGCTGCGGTAAGAACGGCAGAACAATTATTGAAAGTCTGGTTGGCGAAGGACACGACATAGTTGCTGTTGACAGCGATCAGAGCGTAATTGAAGATGTTACAAATATATACGATGTAATGGGACTTTGCGGAAACGGCGTTGATTCCAACACAATGACGGAGTCAGGTATCGACAAGGCTGAGCTGTTTATTTCTGTTACGGGTTCAGACGAGCTGAATATGCTTGCTTGTTTTCTTGCTAAAAAAATGGGTGCAAACCACACTCTTGCAAGAATAAGAAACCCTGAATACAACGACGAAAGTCTTGGCATTATGAAGCAGCATCTTGATCTTTCGGTGGCTATGAATCCTGAAAGGCTTGTTGCAAAGGAAATATTTGACAATTTGCGTTTTCCCTCTTCCGTCAAGGTTGAATCCTTTTCCAACAGAAACCTTGAAATAGTCGAGCTTCACATAGCAGAAGACTCAGCATTTGCAGGCTCAACTCTTTGGGAACTGAGAAAAAATTACACGGAAAAGTTCCTTGTCTGCAGCGTTTTAAGGGACGGCAACGTATATATTCCCGACGGTAATTTCAGACTTGAAGCAGGAGACAAGATTGGTCTGACAGCCTCTCATTCCGAAATTTTAAAGCTGCTTAAAAGCATAGGTCTTCAGACAAAGTTCCCGAGAAATGTCATTATAGTAGGCGGCGGCAGAATCTCCTACTATCTCGCAAAGATGCTGATTACATCGGGCGTCAAGGTCAAAATTATAGAAATTGACAGACAACGGTGCAACGAGCTTGCCTTTTTACTGCCTGAGGCGACCGTCATTATGGGCGACGGCATAAAGCCTGAAGTCTTACTTGAAGAAGGAGTAGTAACTACCGATGCTTTTATTGCACTTGCAGGTAAGGACGAGACAAACATTCTTGCTTCATTCTTTGTTGCAGGTCAGACAATGTCAACAATCATATCCAAAATCAACAGAAGCGACCTTTGTGCATCTGCCGAAAAAATGGGACTTGAATGTATAGTTTCACCTCAGCAGACGGTTTCAAATGTTGTGTCAAGATATGTACGTGCTCTCCAGAACTCCGTGGGAAGTAATGTAGAAACTCTTTACAAGGTAATGGACGGTAAGGCCGAGGTGCTTGAATTCAACGTCAGCGACGATTTCAGATATACCGACATTCCGCTTAAGGATCTGACTCTCAAGAAAAACATACTCGTTGCAGGCATAATCAGACGCAGAAAGCCTATTATACCTACGGGTTCTGACGTAATTCAGAGCGGAGACAAGGTTATCGTTCTTGCCGCAGGTGTGATTCTCAACGATTTATCGGACATTATTCCGTAAGGTGATCATATGAATAAAAAATTAGTATTCAGTATTACTGGCAGACTGCTTGAGGCTTTGTCTCTTATAATGCTTCTGCCTATGCTTGTTTCCGTAATTTACAGAGAGCCTGACAACGTTTTTGCATTTTTGGCAACAAGTATAATATCTTTCCTTCTCGGCATATTTTTAAGGCTTATCACAAGAAACCACAGCCGCGTCATATACGCCAAGGAGGGTTTTCTAATAGTAGCTCTCGCCTGGCTGTTCACCTCGCTTATAGGCAGCCTTCCATATATGATCAGCGGCTCAATCCCAAGCTTTGCAGACGCCTTTTTTGAAACTGCCAGCGGCTTTACCACAACAGGTGCTTCAATTCTCACAGATGTTGAATCACTTGGAAAAGGTATATTGTTCTGGAGAAGCTTCACCCACTGGATTGGCGGTATGGGCGTACTTGTTTTTGTTATAGCTTTTATATCCAACGACTCAGACAGGTCCATTCACATTTTACGTGCCGAGATGCCGGGACCTGTTGTAGGTAAGCTTGTGCCTCGTTCAAAGGATACTTCAAAGGTACTTTACATTATTTATATTAGTATTACTCTCGCCGAAATGCTTCTGCTAATTGCAGGCGGTATGCCCATATTTGACAGCATAGTAAACTCATTTGCCACAACGGGTACGGGCGGCTTTGGCATAAGGGGTGACAGCATTGCAAGCTATTCGCACTACTGTCAATGGGTAATTGCTGTATTTATGTATATAAGTGCCATAAACTTTAACCTGTATTTTCTGCTTCTTATCAAACGATGGAAGGCTGTACTAAAAAGCACCGAGCTTTGGGCATTTACGTGCTTGGTAATTGTTTCAACCCTACTTATTACAGCAGATTTAAGCATATGGAAAGAAGGCTTTTCCGTAGATATTTTGAGGGACGCCTTTTTCCAGGTAACAGCCATCAGCTCAACCACGGGCTTTTCAACTGCAAACTTTGACATATGGCCTTCCCTTTCAAAATGCACCCTCTTCATTCTTACTTTTATCGGCGGCTGTGCAGGCTCTACTGCAGGCGGTCTCAAAATGTCAAGAGTGATTATTATATTCAAGCTGATTAAGAAGGAAATCAAGCAGATGATCCATCCTCGTGCCGTTGCTTCCGTAAAGCTTGAAGGCAAAGAGGTTGATGAACATACACAAAGAAGTGTATCCACTTATTTTGCAGTATATATGATGTTCATTCTTATGATCTTCTTCATAATTTCAGTTCTTGAACCGTTTAATTTTGAATCGTTATTTACAGCAACAGTCACCTGCTTTAACAATGTAGGTCCCGGTTTTGATATTGTAGGTCCTGCAGGCTCTTTTGCAGCTTTCACGGATGCATCAAAAATTTTACTTTCAATGAGTATGATTTTCGGACGTCTTGAGATATTCCCCATTCTTATAGCACTTATTCCTTCCACTTGGAAGAAGCACTAATATATAAAACGGCGGTGGATTTTCTCCATCGCCCTATTTTCGTTATACAAAATTAAATGTTCATAACTTCATACACGTCGCCAACACTCATCAACATGGTGCGAGTGTTCATAACGTGTAAAACTCGGACGCGAGAACAAAAATACAAAATAAAAAAGAACCTCGTACGCGATAATGCGTGTCGAGGCTCTCGACTGATCTGTGACGGGACGCATACGCTTCGCGTCTACACTGCTCAACGACCGCTTTGCGGTCCCCGTTTCGCACCTTCTCACTAAAAAACAGCCGTAACAGGCTGTTTTTCTTGACGTTCGAAGCCCTCTTAGGCTTCAAGTCCCGCATATACAAA
>JAZRKT010000115.1:0-7157 GCA_045646465.1 Eubacteriales bacterium
GTCAATGACAGAGCACTGATTATGACAATTGCAGGCGTGATTTTGGGTGCACTTTTCGCCTTTGCTGTTGTGTATATTCTTGAATGTACAGATACAAGAATCAAGGACGAGCAGACCTTAAGCGAAAAAACGGGACTTGCCGTAATCGGCGTTATACCTGATATGAGTTCGGAAGCTTCTCAAAAGTAAGCGGGAAGGAAAACGGTATCGACTATGTTATTCAGCAAGAAAAAAACAGTAGGTAACAGAACCTTTGATACAATTATAAAAAAGCCGGTGTTTCGTGTTGTGGAGGCTTATAAGGCACTGAGAACAAATATTATGTTCTCTGTTCCTGCAGAAGAAGCGAGGGCAAGAAAGGTTCTTTTCACAAGCGCAAATCCAGGTGACGGAAAATCCACCGTCAGCGTAAATACAGCTATCACCTTTGCGCAGGCAGATATGAAGGTTGTGCTTGTGGATGCTGACCTTCGTAAGCCTACCACTCATAAATACTTCGGTCTTTCTTCAAAGAAGGGTCTTTCCAACATTCTTTCGGGACAAAGCTCTCTTGAGGAAGTAATTATGGCTATTCCTGGTGTTGAGAATATGTACCTTATCCCGTCGGGAATGCTGCCTCCTAATCCTTCGGAGCTCCTTTCGGGTAAGTATATGGAAAAGCTTATGGCTCAGCTTGAGTCAATGTTTGACGTGGTTGTTATAGACACGCCCCCCGTAACCGTTGTGGCAGATGCTTTAGCCCTTTGCGGATATGTTGATGGAGTTATGGTGGTTGCATCAAACAACAAAACCTCCTACCCCGAAATGCAGGATGCGGTAAAGCGTCTTGAATTTGCCGATGCGAAAATTTTGGGTGTGGTATTTAACAGGGCTAAAATCCAGGGCTTTAGAAAGAACAGAAAGTACAGTAATTATTACAGCGAAAAGCAAGATTAACACACAAAGGGACTGCCGTTTCGGCAGTCCCTTTTGCACAGCAAGCTAACCTGCAATGTCACAGATTTTGTTGATAATCATAGATGCATTGACGCCTGTGATAGTAGTGTCTGCCGCAGCGTCTCCCGTTATTGTCACGTTGAGGCTGAGAGTGGTATCGGAAGGAAGCGTTACGCCTAAAAGTCCCGAAAGCTCAAAGGCTTCTGCAGCCGCACTTGACGTAAAGGAGCGTGCAAATTCAGGGTGAAGCATTCCGCCGTATTCGGGAGTTACCGTTACGGTAATGCCTGCTGTGGGTGCAACACCGCTGATGGAGTAGCCTGCTGTATAGGTGCCGCTGTCAAGACTTATGGCACCGCCTGTGGTATTCTTTGCAAGACAGCCTGTTCCGAGAACGTATCTTAAGGGAATGATACTGCCTGTTGCAAGAGTTGTGCCCGAGGAATTAAGAAAAGCGAATGTTCCTGCACGGTCGTTGTTACCGTACTGATTGGCGCAACCGTTTACACTCCCATTACAGCCGCAGCCCCCGTTACAGTAATTGTACCAGGGACGGCAGGGGCAGGGGAATGTACCGGGAGGACAGGTGGAGCAAACGGAAGGTCTGGGAGGAAAAGGAAAGCCGGGTCTTACCGAACTGCCGCCTACACCGCTTCCTGAGCATCCGCAGCTATTACCTGCATTACATCCGCAACTATTGCTGGTGTTACAGCCGCAGCTATTGCTGGTGTTACAGCCGCCTACGCCGTTTGAACAGCTGCAATTGCCGTTGTTATCGCAGACACAGCCTGCACCTGTGTTACTATTATTTGAGCATCCGCATGAATTGTTTCTGTATAATGAACCTCTACAGTATGTCATGGTGATGTTCCTTTCTGAATTTATTAAGACGGTTTATCCGTCACTACATACTATGCCAAAAAAAACGTACCGACACCGGTACGGCAATGGCAACAAAGCAATAAAATGCACAATTATTATAAAAAGCTTTTCAAAACTCCTGAATTGATGCGTAAAGTGTATTAAAATTGTGTTACAAATAAATTTAATACAAAATAGAGTCTGAACAAATAGCTTAAGCACAGAAGAAAAAACGGCATAACAAAAAAGACTACACCAAAAGTAGTCAATAAAATATGTAAAAGACAAAGACGATGCGTGAGAAGAAACCAAATAACCCTGTCTTGGACAATAAAAATAGTTTTCTCAACATAAGTATTGCGATGCTGACGCGGATTATTGGATTTTCGATGGAACTCAGAATGTAAATATTCTTGTTGTAGAAAACGAAAACTTCGGCAAAAAACACACAGCAACCTATTGAAAACGCATCTTACCCCTCAGAAACAATTTCTGATTTTTTGCTTAATACATAATATAGAAGCTGTATCAAAACGATTCTTTGAATCGAGTTGACACAGCTCCTTTTGGCTAATCGTGCATTAAAAACACGTTTTTATATAAAGCTTCATGGGTGTAGAACTGAGCTCGACCGCTTGGATTTATGGCGGTCAAACAGAATTGCACTCGAGCACCGATAATTGGAATAAAATCCAAAATTCGGGCTCGTATTTGCTGCTTAGGATTTCTCGACTACTGTGCAGCGTCTACGATGATGCCGAAGTCTTCTGTCTTGAGAGAAGCACCGCCGATAAGACCACCGTCAACGTTCTCGCACGCAAGTAAGTCAGCACAGTTCTTAGCGTTCATAGAGCCGCCGTACTGAACGATAGTTTCGTCAGCAACTGCCTTGCCGTAAAGAGATGCAACAACTGCTCTTACAACACCGCAAGCCTCGTCAGCCTGCTCGTTGGTAGCAGTCTTGCCTGTGCCGATAGCCCAAACGGGTTCGTATGCAATTATTACGTTCTTCATCTGTTCAGCTGTAACGCCGAGAAGGTCAACCTTTGTCTGCTTGCCGAGAATTTCAGAAGTGATGCCCTGTTCTCTTTCCTTTTCAAGTTCGCCTACGCAAAGGATAACCTTAAGACCTGCTTCAAGTGCAGCCTTAACTCTTGCATTTACTGTTTCGTCTGTTTCTGCAAAGTACTGTCTTCTTTCGGAATGACCGATAATTACGTATTCTACTCCAAGATCAACAAGCATATCTGCACTTGTTTCGCCTGTGTATGCACCGCTCTTTGCAAAATGTACGTTCTGAGCTCCGATTTTTATGTTGGAGCCCTTTACTGCTTCTACTGCTGTGCAAAGGTTTGTTGCAGGAACACAGCAAACGATGTCACAGTTGTCTTTGCCTGCTACTACAGGCTTTAAGCTTTCTAAAAATTCCTTTGTTTCGGAAGGAGTCTTGTTCATCTTCCAGTTGCCGGCAATTACTAATCTTCTCATTTTACTTACCTCTTTTTTAGTTAGTTTGTGTTTGTATTTTTTCGCTTTCCTGAAAGAAAGCTCGGCAAAGAACTTTATTTTGGCTTCGCCGTTTAATCCTTTTTTATAAAAAGCAGTCTTGCCGCCGTTGTTTGGTGGCAAGACGGATATTTTATTCGTAAGCCGTATTGATGTATGGAATGAACCATCAGCAGTCTTTGCGCCGTCGTTTGGTGCAAAGACGACCTTTACGAGAACCGATTATATATTATCGTCCATGGTTGCCTACGACAATTGGTGTCGAGCTTCTCGACCGCCGTCGGTTTGAGGGAAAGACGACCTTTACGAGAACCGATTATATATTATCGTCCACGGTTGCCTACGACATTCGCCGCGGGGCGTACCCCGCTTACTTGTTGTTAAGTGCAGAAATACCGGGAAGATCCTTGCCTTCGAGGAATTCGAGAGATGCACCGCCGCCTGTGGAGATGTGAGTCATCTTGTCAGCGTAGCCGAGCTTTTCAACAGCTGCAGCACTGTCGCCGCCGCCTATGATGGAGATTGCACCGCTTTCAGCAACAGCCTTTGCAATGGATTCTGTACCGTTAGCAAAGTTCTTCCATTCAGAAACGCCCATAGGACCGTTCCAAACAACTGTGCCTGCGCCCTTGATTGTCTTGGAGAAGAGCTCTATTGTTGTAGGACCGATGTCAAGACCCATCCAGCCGTCGGGAATAGCGTCGGAGTAAATTCTCATAAATTCTGTGTTTTCATCGTATTCTCTACCGATCATATTGTCAACGGGGAGAAGGAAGTTAACACCCTTTGCTCTCGCTTTATCCATAAGTGATAAAGCAAGCTCAAGCTTGTCTTCTTCGCAAAGAGAAGTACCAGTTGTGTTGCCAAGTGCTCTGAAGAATGTGTAAGCCATACCGCCGCCGATGATAAGTGTGTCAACCTTGTCAATAAGGTTTTCAATAACGCCGATCTTGTCAGAAACCTTTGCTCCGCCCAGGATTGCAACGAAGGGACGCTTGGGATCGTTAAGAGCGCCACCCATAACTTCAAGCTCCTTCTGAATGAGGTAACCGCAAGCAGCATCTTCAACAAATGCTGTAACACCTGCTGTTGAGCAGTGTGCTCTGTGAGCAGAACCAAATGCGTCGTTTACATAAAGGTCGCAAAGAGCGGCAAGCTCTTTTGAGAAGGATTCTTCGTTCTTTGTTTCTCTTGCATCAAAGCGAACATTTTCAAGAAGAACTGCTTCGCCTTCCTTGAGAGCAGCAATCTTAGCCTTTGCATCTTCGCCAACGATGTCCTTTGCAAATGCAACTTTACCGTCGAGCAGTTCGTTAAGTCTGTCTGCAACAGGCTTTAATGTGAACTTAACTGGGTCGTTCTTCTTTGCCTTTTCGAGAAGCTCGGCCTTAGCTGCTGCCTGTTCTGCTTCGGGAAGTGCTTCAACCTTCTTCTTTTCCTTTTTGTCAAGACCAAAGCCTTCTGTGAAAATTGCGTGAGGCTTGCCCATATGTGAGCAGAGAATTACCTTTGCACCGTTGTCAAGCAGATACTTGATTGTGGGGAGTGCAGATACAATTCTCTTGTCGCTTGTGATGACGCCGTCCTTAAGGGGTACATTGAAGTCGCAGCGTACAAGTACCTTTTTACCTGCAACCTTAATGTCTTCAACTGTCTTCTTGTTTAACATATTTCTTACCTCTCTTATATAATTAAAAATTTAACAAACAAAATTTGCAAAGTGATTATAACATATACTTTAGCTCAAAGCAATAGCAAATATTCAATATTTATGACTTTATTCAATAAATTTACAATTATTTAAAGTAAAACTTTATTTTTTGAGCCGTACCGTTATTTCACCGCCGCAAAGCTTGCGGGTAAAACCGTCCTGAGTTCTTACAAGCAAAGAGCCGTCGGGGCAAATGTCAAGAGCTGCCGCCCTTACTGGAGCCTCATCGCCGGCAAGTATGCTTATCTCTTTTCCAATGACAACGGAACGTCTTTTGTACTGTCTCAGCACTTCTTCGTTGTCAAAAGTGCCGTTGTAGATAATATCTTCAATTTCACGGCAGATGTATTTGCACAGCGTAAGCTTTGAAAAGCTCTTTTTTGTAATGTCAAAAAGGGAAGTGGCAGTTTTTCTGATATCGGATGGAATGGTTGAATAATCAAGCTTGAAGTTTATTCCAAAGCCTGCAATAACACAGCTTTTTCCGTTATCGTCCGTCAGCCTTTCGCACAGTATTCCGCATAGCTTTTTGCCCGCAAAACAAATGTCATTTACCCACTTTATGCCTACTCCGTTGCTCTCGGTCACACCGCACAGCCTGTCAATGGCACGGCATATTGCAAGACTTGCTTTTACCGTGAAAAGCTCATCACCAGCCGCCTTTTCATCCTTTATTACAAGGCTCATATAAAGACCGCCCTCGGGTGAGTAAAAGTTTTTGCCCTGCCGTCCACGCCCGCCGAGCTGTTCGTCGGAAACAATAAGGTGACCATCGTTTAAAAGGGATATATTTTCTCTTGCATAGCTGTTTGTTGAACCGAGAGAAGAAAACAGACTGAAGCTTTTTCCTGCTTTTTGCGTATCTATGCCGTCAAGCATTTTAATATCCGTAACGCTCACCTCCGTATAAATCTGTGACACGAAATTTACCAAAAAAATTGTACTACAAATTTACCAATATGTCAAGTTTTTTATGCTTTTTTCGCGCATTTATCGGCATAATGCCGTTTTTTGAAGAATAATAAAAAAATACTTGATAAAACAAGTGTTGTATGGTAAACTAAACTATATAAAGAATGCGAAAAGGATAGATTTTTAACAAATATATCTTGAAGTATGGGTAAATATAGTTTATTATATTTAATGTTATTATATTTCAAACAACGGAGGAAAACAAAATGTTAGTATCTGCAAAGGAAATGTTAACAAAGGCAAAGGAAGGCCACTACGCAGTCGGTCAGTTCAATATCAATAACCTTGAATGGACAAAGGCTATCCTTCTTACAGCACAGGAGCTAAACTCTCCCGTAATTCTCGGTGTATCCGAAGGTGCAGGAAAGTATATGTGCGGCTACACAACAGTTGTAGGTATGGTTAACGGTATGATTAACGAGCTTGGTATCACAGTTCCTGTAGCTCTCCACCTTGACCACGGCTCCTATGAGGGCGCACTTAAGTGTATTGAGGCAGGCTTCTCGTCTGTAATGTTCGACGGCTCTCACTATCCCATCGAAGAAAATATCGCAAAGACCACAGAGCTTGTTGGTATCTGTAATGCAAAGGGACTTTCCCTTGAAGCAGAAGTAGGTGCTATCGGCGGTGAAGAAGACGGCGTTGTAGGTGCAGGCGAATGTGCAGATCCTGCTGAATGTAAGATGATTGCAGACCTCGGCGTTACAATGCTTGCAGCAGGTATCGGTAACATCCACGGCAAGTACCCTGAAAACTGGGCAGGTCTTTCTTTTGAAACACTTGCAGCCGTATCCGAAGCAGTTGGCGATATGCCTCTCGTTCTCCACGGCGGTACAGGTATTCCCGAGAATATGATTAAGAAGGCTATCAGTCTCGGCGTATCCAAGATCAACGTAAATACAGAATGTCAGCTTTCTTTCGCTGCTGCAACAAGAAAGTATATCGAAGAAGGCAAGGATCTTATCGGCAAGGGCTTTGACCCCAGAAAGGTGCTCGCTCCCGGCGTTGAAGCTATCAAGGCCACCGTTAAGGAAAAGATGGAGCTCTTTGGTTCTGTTAACAAGGCGTAATTGTGGTTTATATATTTCTTTACTGCTTCCTCTCACTGAGGGAGCAGCTTTTTTTGCCTTACACATCCATTATAACACATAAAGCTTTTATTCCAAATAGT
>JAZRKT010000116.1:0-5196 GCA_045646465.1 Eubacteriales bacterium
GCAGTGCCCTCCTACCTTCGTGCATGGCCCTAATATCAGAGATTTTTATATACTTCATTATGTCATAAAAGGCAAGGGATATTACAAAGTAAAAGAAAAAGAATACACACTAAAAAAAGGTGATGCTTTTGCTATATATCCTGATGATGTTATTATTTATCAGGCAGATGAAAATGACCCATGGCTTTTTTGTTGGATAATTTTCGATGGCAAAGACGCCAAAAACTTATTTGAAAGGGTGGGAATTTCTCATAATAATATTGTTTTCCATCTTTCAAACGATGACTTTTTAACCAGCATTACACGTTTGCTCGAATACACTTCACTTAATAAAAAAACACCTTCACAAATACGTCTTGAGGCATGCATATTGGAATGTCTTTCTGCAATTGAAGATTCTCTTTCAAAAAAATCTATGCTTCCATCACAAAAGAAAACATATGTAAATCTTGCCATATCATTTATGGAATACCACTACAGCGAAGGAATAAATATAACAAAAATTGCAAAATATGTCGGTCTTGAAAGAAGCTATTTTTACAGAGTTTTTAAAGAGGAAACAGGTGTTACCCCGGAGCAGTTTTTAATGAATTTCAGAATTGAAAGATCAAAAACTCTTATACGGAAAAATCTTGAGTTTAAAGAAATATCTTCTGCAATAGGGCTTAAAGATATTCATCACTTTACAAATATGTTTAAAAAAATAACAGGCATAACGCCATCACAGTACAGAAAGCTTAACGAAAAAAGTGGTTCTCAATCCTCGATGGAGTGATATATTATTTATACGAATATCGTTATTCACATTTTTATACAAAATCGGTAAGATTCTCTCTTGCCGATTTTTCCTTATATTTCGCACAAACATATGCGCAATTCCTACAAAATTGCAGTCTTTTTTTACTGTTTACATTTATTTAAAAAAAGACTCTTGTATAAATCTTTTTATCTGATATAATGTATAATTGTAATATTTTACACAAGGAGATGACTTTTTCAATGAACGTACACAATTCCAGAAAGCTTCACAGCCTGGTTATATTCAGAAATATATTGAAGGATGAAACAATACGGAAGCTTATTGCGCTTTTTGATTGTAATGAAGACAGCAAAAACGAGATTACTGACCGCTATTGCGATTTTGCTCAAAGCCTACTTTCCCACGGTGGTAACCTGACAAAGTATCTACTCAATCTTATTCTTGAAGATGAAAATATTTATACTCGCTTTAAAATCACGGGCTTCGGCGACGGCGATTTGCTTGAACCTCTGCTTGAACGCGAGCTTGCAGTTCTTGAATATCTTTCAAAATTTGACGGCTCACAGCTACGTGAATTTACAGGAGACTATACACTTGCTCACTGGAAAACTGAGAATATTTCCTTCGGCGACGTTTATCACGAAAGATTACAAGAAATTCATAAAAAAGGCTTTGGTATTTACGCAAAGTACCATATGTTTATTCTTGGTGACAATGGTGAAATAATTCCCATTAAAAATCCTGATAAACAGTCGCTTTCGTCCCTTTCAGGCTACGACAGAGAACGTAATCTCATAATTGCCAACACCAAGGCTTTGCTCAACGGAAAGCCTGCAAACAATGTTCTTCTTTACGGAGATGCCGGTACAGGCAAGAGCAGCACCGTTAAGGCTATTGGCAACGAATTCAAGGATATGGGTCTTAGAATTATTGAACTCAAAAAGGAACAGCTTCACCTTATCCCCGAACTGTTAGATAATATTTCCGAGAAACCCCTTAAGTTTATTCTTTTCATTGACGACCTTACCTTTGCAAGTGACGACAGAGATTTCTGCGCACTTAAAGCAACACTTGAGGGTGGCGTCAGCTCAAGAGGCAGCAACACCATTATCTACGTAACATCCAACCACCGCCATCTTATTAAGGAATCAACTTCAGACAGACAAGGAGACGAAATAAGCATCGGCGACAGGTTACAGGAGATTGTAAGCCTTTCAGCACGCTTCGGTCTGACTGTTACATACTCAAAGCCCGACAAGGATTTGTATTGCCGCATTGTAAAAGATCTTGCTGTAGCAGGCGGCATTGAACTTGATGAAGACAAGCTTTTTGTAAGAGCTGAAGCCTTCGCAATTCGTCACGGAGGCAGAAACCCAAGAACGGCAAAGCAGTTTGTTGACCTTCTGATTTCGGGTGTTGAAAGCATATAAACCCGCAATTTGCATAAACTGTAAAGCAGTCATTATATGAGAGGTGTTTGATATACTCTACGTATTACTGGGAATTTTAATGTTTGGCATACTGATTTTCATTCATGAGCTTGGACATTTTATTGCAGCAAAAAAAGTAGGTGTCGGAATTTATGAATTCGCTATCGGGATGGGACCTGCTGTAATAAAGCGCAAGGGAAAGGACGGCGTTAAGTATTCACTCCGTCTGTTACCCATCGGAGGATTTGTAAGTATGTACGGCGAGGATGACGATGAATGTCCCGACGTCACAAAATCTATTAACAACAAAAGTGTCGGAGCACGTTTTTTTGTTATTTCAGCAGGTGCGGCAATGAACATTTTGCTTGGCTTTATTCTTTCTGCAGGACTTGTTATTTTTGGCGGAGATCTGTATTCAAGTAAGATTGAACGCTTTAACTTCGGTGATACCGAAGGCAATTATCTTCACATTCACGAGTACAAGGGTTTGCGCATTGGCGATGAAATAATAAAGGTCGGAAACAGGAATATTTTTGTAAGGCACGACCTTGTATATGAGGCAATGGACATAGGTGGCGAAAAGGTTGATCTCACAGTAAACCGTGACGGTGAGAGAATCATTATAAAGGATTTCACATTTCCTACAAGCACAGAAAAAGGTGTTATTTTCGGAAATGCAAACTTCTTTATACCCACAGTGCTTAAAAAAACGCCTTTAGAAGTTGTTAAGCAATCATTATTTCAATCGGTTGCTGTTGTCCGTATGATATGGACCTCTATTATTGATACAATTACCGGAAAATATGGAGTTGAAGCAGTATCAGGTCCTGTGGGAGTTGTCAGCGAAGTAAAAGAAACGGCACAATACGGCTTTTCTTCGCTTATCTTTATGATGATGATAATAACCGTAAACTTGGGAATTGTAAACCTTCTGCCCTTGCCTGCCCTTGACGGCGGCAGACTGTTCTTTTTACTGATCGAAGCAATTCGCAGAAAACCTGTAAATCCAAAGTACGAAGGCTTTATTCACTTTATTGGTTTTGCTCTGCTTATGACACTTATGGTGTTTATCACCTTTAACGATATTTCAAAGCTTTTTAAATAAAGGACGGACAGATATGGATAGAAGAAAAACAAGAAGCGTAAAGCTCGGAAACAAATATCTGGGAAGCGGTCATCCCATTTTAATTCAATCTATGACATACACAAAAACCGATGACAAGGAAGCAACGCTAAAGCAAATCATAAATTTGCAGAATGCAGGCTGCGATATTGTGCGTTTCAGCGTTCCTGACGAGAGGTGTGCTCTCAGTATTCCCTATCTCAAAGAGCACACAAGCATACCTCTTGTTGCAGACATTCATTTTGACTATCGCCTTGCTCTTAAATGTGCCGAACTCGGCATTGACAAAATAAGAATTAACCCAGGCAACATCGGCTCTGAGGACAGAGTTAAGGCAGTAGCTGATATTTGCAAAGCAAAGAACATTCCCATAAGAATAGGTGTAAATGGCGGTTCTCTTGAAAAGCATATACTTGAAAAATACGGTTCGCCAACCCCTGAAGCGTTATGCGAAAGCGCAATGTTCCACGTAAAGCTTCTTGAAAAGTTCGATTTTTATGATACTGTAGTATCAATTAAATCCTCTGACGTTTCTTCAACCATCAAAGCAAACCGTCTGTTTGCACAAATGTGTGACTATCCGTTGCATCTTGGTGTTACGGAAGCAGGAACCGAACGAAGCGGACTTATCAAGTCCAGTGCAGGAATTGGCTCGCTTCTTTGCGACGGTATCGGCGACACACTTCGCGTATCACTTTCGGACGATGTTATAAAGGAAGTTGAAGCTGCAAAGGATTTACTGAGGGTTCTCGGTATAAGAAAAGGTGTAAAGGTTATATCCTGTCCTACCTGTTCAAGATGCAGTATAGACGTTTTTAACACAGCAAAACGTCTTGAAGAAGCTCTCAAAGACAAGGACTGGGATATGAAAATAGCAATTATGGGCTGCGCGGTAAACGGTCCAGGTGAAGCAAGAGAAGCTGATATAGGAATTGCAGGCGGAAACGGCGAAGGTCTTCTTTTCAAAAAAGGCGAGGCTGTCGGCAAGGTAGCAATGAGCGACTTTTTTGATGTGCTTTTGAAGGAAGCCGAAAAGCTTGCAAGCATCAATAATTAAAGGATGTACATAATAAATGGCTAAAACATTTCTTGAGCTGTTCAACAGATACACTCCGTCAGAGGAAGATGGTGCAATCCTCGGCGGAATACAATCTTATACTGCAAAAGCCGACAAAGAACTGAGAATTATTAGTGCAAACGTAGTTTTTCCCGCCTACGTTCCTTTTCATATACTTTCAAAAATAGAAGCTGACATAGCTGGCGCATACGAGCTTAACAGAATGGAAATTCATCCGACCTTTCTGAATACTTCCTTTGACGTCGGATACATTGAACACGTATTTATCGAGCTTTCTCGAAGAAGTGCGGCAGGAAACGGATTCTTCAGCGGCGCCTTTATAGAAAAGCTTGACGGCTCTGAAGTAAGCGAAGATGAAAGTACAGTTTACATATCACTTCAGAACGGCGGCAAGAATCTGCTCATAAGCGGCGGCTGTGACAAGCTTATAAGCGATATAATTGAGGCAATGTTCTGCGAAAAGCGAAATGTTGAATTTTGCGGTATCACTGAGCTGTCCTACGACGACCTTGCAGGTATCGAATCCTTGCCTGATTTAAAAATGCCGGTTCCTGACTATGTAAAAGAGGAAATTCTTGCAGAAACAGCAAACACAACTCTTAACAGCGCAAATTCAAACAAGGAAACCTTTGCCCAAGTTGACACGGTAAATGGTATTGCCAAAAGCGGTAGTATGGTGTTTGATATATCCGAAATAGAAAACATATACAACACGGTAAAAGATATAAATATAATTCCCGTCAGAAATGCAACTGTTGAAGCAGATACCTTCGTTATTTGTGGAGAGGTTTTCGGTTATGAAAAG
>JAZRKT010000117.1:0-10616 GCA_045646465.1 Eubacteriales bacterium
ATACTTAAGATTTTTTGCCGACCTAAAGGACTCTGCACATATATTCTGAACATTGTCGGGAACGGTAAAGGATGTTCTTTCATTTCCCATAGGATACTGTCTGAGAAGCATCATGCCGTTGGGCATAACCTCATACAGAACGCCGCAGCTGTCGCTGTAAAGATACTCATTGTCCGCATCTACCGTTATGCTTTTCAGATTTAAGCAATTATAGAAGCAATAGCTGCCGTAATCCTCAACATCCTTGCCGATGGTTACTGTTTCCAAAGCCTCGCACTCGGCAAAAACCATACGGGAAACGGATGTTACGCCGTCCTCTATAACAATGTTTTTAATATCCCCGCGGAATTCGAACCACGGAGGGTTATCATTGTTGTACCACTCATACATTTCACCTGTGCCGCTGACGGTAAGAGTTCCGTTGGAATCAAGCGTCCAGGTAAGGTTATCTCCACAGGAGCCTGCTGCTTCTGCCTCAAGATAAGCCGCTTCGCCTTCGTAAGTTTCAATCTCCTCAACTGCCGAAAAAGCAAAAGATGCCATAACAGGGGATGCAAATGCCGTCACCGCCGTTACGGTCAAAAC
Organism: Eubacteriales bacterium; assembly: GCA_045646465.1. Taxonomy (GTDB): domain Bacteria; phylum Bacillota; class Clostridia; order Oscillospirales; family CAG-382; genus UMGS1387. The sequence continues at coordinate 586 of JAZRKT010000117.1, forward strand.
AAGCATTGCAGCAGTCAGAATAACGCTTAAAAGTCTTTTCATAGTCCTATCTCCCATAATTTTATTAAAAAGGCAAATCCTTTTACGCCCTTAATTATAAACCCATTTAACCGTTTTGTCAATTCAGTTTGCCAAACTAAAAAAACATCGGCATTCAGCGATGAACACCGATGAATTTTTCATTCAGTTAAACAGCTTTACGTTCTCTGCCACAAATAAAAGCAGCGGTGCGAGAATCATAATAGAATCAAATCTGTCCAGAATTCCGCCGTGACCGGGGAAAAGATTGCTGTAGTCCTTAATTCCGTAGCTGCGCTTTATAGCCGAAGCAACAAGGTCGCCAATCTGCGAAATAATGCTCATGGCAAAGCCGACAGCAATAAGAACGGGAAAGTTCACATCCACGCCAAAGCATCTGTTAAGTATAATCCCGTACACCGTAAAGGCGATAACGCAGAAAACAATACCACCCACCGAGCCTTCAACCGTCTTTTTGGGGCTGATTCGTGGAATAAGCTTATGCTTTCCTACAAATACGCCTGTAAAATACGCAAAGGTATCAGTTATCCAAGCTGCTATGAAAACAAGCAGGAATAAGTACAGTCCGTGCTCCTTGCCTCCTCTGAGTGCTGTAAGTGCAGACAGGCAAAGCATTACGTAAAGCGTTGACGTAAAGGCGCAGAAAACATCGTTTATCTTAACCCTTTCATCAAAGAACACGCTCACCGCAAGCAGTACCGTAAGATAGCACATTATCACCGTAAGGCAGGCGCCGTAGCCGAGAAAATATGCAAAAACCGTACTTACCGCAGATGCCGCATATGCAGGAACCGACAAAAGATAATTCTTTCTTACACCTACACAGCCTAGCATTTCCCACGTTCCGCCAAGACACAGCAGTGTCATAACCACCGGGAACACCCATGTGCCCGAAAATACTACCACAGCAATCATAAGCACCGCTATAATTGCTCCGGTAATTATTCTTTGTAACATAATTATATACCTAAATTTCAGAAGGTTCGCACCTTCCTCAACCTTCCGTAAATAATATCGGTTTTAGATAGAAAGAATTTCCTTCTTCTTAGCTTCAACAGCGGCATCAGCCTGCTTTGTGAACTTGTCGGTAACATCCTGAACAAGCTTTTCACTTGCCTTCTGCTCGTCCTCTGTCATTTCGCCGTTCTTCTTCATATCTTTAATCTTATCGTTTGCATCGCGGCGAACGTTTCTGATAGCAACCTTGCAGTCTTCACCAAGCTTTTCAGCCTTCTTTGCAAGCTCCTTACGTCTTTCTTCGGTAGGCTGAGGGAATGCAAGACGGATAGCTTTACCGTCGTTCTGAGGATTTATACCGAGATCGGATGCAAGAATTGCTTTTTCAATTTCTTTAAGTGCAGATGCATCCCAGGGAGTAATTAGAAGTGTTCTGGGGTCGGGCACGCTTATACCTGCAATCTGGTTGATAGGCATACTGCTACCGAAGTATTCAACGCTGATTTTGTCGAGAGCTGACGCACTTGCTCTTCCTGCATTGATAGAGCTGAATTCGTATTCTAGACTTGCAATGGACTTGCTCATTTTTTCTTCGTAAACTTTTGTATCGATTTTCATAACCGAAACCTCCTGTTTTATATGTAGATTTTAAAGATTAAACATTAACTATTGTGCCGATGTTTTCTCCGTTGACTGCTCTGTAGATGTTTTCGGGATCATTAAGACCGAAAATAAGAACTGGAAGCTTGTTGTCACGCCCGAAGGTGGAAGCTGTGCTGTCAATAACTGCAAGGTCGTGGTGGATAATGTCGTCGTACTTGATTTCATCGTACTTAACGGCATTCGGGTCCTTCTTTGGGTCAGCCGAATATACGCCGTCAATGTTCTTTGCAAAAAGAACAACCTCGCTGCCAAGCTCTGCGGCTCTCAGTACCGCCGCAGTATCGGTTGAAAAGTAAGGATTTCCCGATCCGCAGGCAATAATAACAACTCTGCCCTTTTCCATATGTGTTACAGCCTTGTTTCTGATGTAAGGCTCTGCAACTTGATTCATCTGAAGCGCCGTCATTGTTCTTGCTTCAACGCCGTTGTCTTCAAGCACCGACTGAACTGCAAGAGAGTTAATAACCGTTGCCAGCATACCCATATGGTCTGCACGTGTACGGTTGATTTCCTTGCCTGCGCCTCTCCAGATATTTCCGCCGCCAATAACGATGCCCATTGATACACCGTCCTGTACACAGCGCTTAATCTGCTTTGCAAGTCTGTCAACAAATTCAAAATCAATTATGCCGTCTTTTTTCCCGTTTAAAAGCGCCTCGCCCGAAAGCTTCAGCAGTACCTTCTTATACTTAGCCATGGCAAAAATCCTCTTTTCTGTTAAAATCGTGTAATTATATCACACCCAACGCCTTTTTTCAAGGGGTGATTTGTAACTTATTATATGAAGGAAAAAATTATCTGCCTTTGAGAAACGCTTCAAGCTCCTTCAAAGTGGGAAGGGACGAAAAAGCTCCCGGCTTTGTAACAACATAAGCTCCCACGGCATTTGCAAATTCGCACGCCTCAACAATATTTCCGCCGTTTTCGCAGTATTTATAAGTGAGTGCCGCCGTAAAGGAATCTCCTGCCGCAGTTGTATCTACAGCCGTTCCTATTTCAAAAGGCGCTACGTGGGTGCAATGTATGCCATCGTAAATATAACAGCCTCTTTCGCCAAGCTTCAGTACAATGTACTTTGCATCAACCCTGCTCATAAGATTTACGCAGGCTCTTAAGCAGTTGTCCGAGGAAGTGGGATTGATTCCCGTAAGAATCTGTGTTTCGGTTTCGTTGGGAGAAAGAATCTCAAGCTTACCAAGGCTTTCGAGCGGGAAATCAGCCCTTGCAGGGCCTGCATCAAGAACAATCTTTACTCCCTTTTCCTGTGCCATTTTTGTAGCTTCGATAACAAGCTGTGTATCAATTTCAAGCTGCATCAGAATAGCATCGGGATAGGTTGTAAAGGCTTCTTCAACGTCGGTTAACGAAAGGTTACAGTTTGCACCGGGATATACAACAATTCTGTTATGTCCCGTTTCCTCAACCATAATCGCTGCAAGGCCTGTTCTTGCAGTTTTATCCTTTACAACAAAGCGGGTATCTATTCCCTCACCTCTGTATTTTTCCGCAAGCTGGTTGCCGTAGGAATCGTTGCCCACTCTTGTACAGAAAACAACATCTGCTCCCAGACGTGCCGCCGCAACAGCACTGTTTGCTCCTTTTCCTCCGGGAACAAAGGCATATGGATCTTTGGAAACAATCGTTTCTCCTCTTTCGGGAATGCTTTTCATTCGGCAAACAAAGTCTATATTAGATGAGCCTATCACAAGTATTCTTGACTTCATTGTTCAGCACCTGCTTTCAAATAATTCTCTTCCAATGTGATTATACCACACACATTTACATCCGTCAAGCACCGTATTTCAACATCATTTAAAAACAGCCCCGTCAGTATATTTTTTCATCTTGACAGAATCTGCGTCGGTGTAAGAAAAAACGAGGCTCTGCAAAGGGTGCTGACACATGTATTCGGAAAAGAGCCACGCCTTCCCGATATAAAGGAAGAAGCGGTATACGGTGTGGCAAGGTTTGCAAATATATGTCTCAAAGGAGAGGAATATGACAAGTTTCAACAATCTGCAAAGTTTGAATAAAACAAACGTTAAGCATATTTTTGCTAGTTAAACCCCTTGACATTTTTTCTCAAACATTATAAAATGTAGTTGTTGGTTATTCTACGCAACTTTCAAGTATCAGAAGGAGATAGTTGTGGAAAATCTTTCACGTCACCTCTATTGTACAGAACGGACAGCTCCGTTAAGAAGGGTGAAAAGATATATTTGACCAAAAAGGCAACACCGCTTCAACAGTCCTTTTACTTTACAAACAGCTGCTTATCGACGGACAGGTGGGTAGCAGGTGGTTTGTTTTGGCAGGGGAGCTTGAAACAGGGAAGATAGAGATAATAAACGAGGTAACTATGATTAAACTTATTGTAAGCGACGTTGACGGCACACTTCTTGCCAAAGACGAAACTGTCCTTGACAGCAGAATAATGCTGTCACTCCAAAAACTTCTTGACAGCGGAAAAAAGGTTGCTGTTGCATCGGGACGGACATACAAAAGCCTTTGCGAGATTTTCAAGCCGTTATCCGACAAGCTGTATTTTATCTGCTGCGACGGAAGCACCACGGTTTTTGACGGCAAGGTGTTATACTCACGCTCTATCGGTATAGGAGAGGTTATGACAGTTGTAAACCATCCCTCCTACAGCGATTGCGGAATCATTCTCTGCACGCCGAAAATGTCATATATTCTGCGCGGTGGCGAGGATTTTGCAAAGGAAGCATACCGTCAGAGCTTAGAGAATCCGCAGTATCTTTCGGGACTTTACGGTCTTGGAGAGCCGATAGTAAAAATCTGCATATATTCAAAGGACGGCAAGGCAAAGCCTATAGGCTTTATGCCAAAGACCCTTCGTGTAAGCTACAGGTCTGACACCTGGTGCGAATATGTAAGCACTATTGCAAACAAAGGTCTTGCCACAAGCGATTTGCAAATGAGACTGTACCTTTCAAAGCTTGACACGCTTGCTTTAGGAGACGGAATAAACGACATTGAAATGATGAAAAAAGCAAAATATGCCGTAAGCGTGCCCTGTGCCTGCGACGAGCTAAAAGCCGTGTGCAACATTCACGCAGAGGATGCGGCATCCTTTCTTGAGGGCATTCCCAATCTTATATAATTACAAAAAACATCGGGGTGTAGCAAAATGAATTGTTACACCCCAAACTTTATGCAAATTTAATAATTTATTGTAGGAAACGGTGTTTCACGACGTTCCTGTTTTTGTGCAAAATAAACCGACTCCAAAAGTTACACTCTTTTGGAGTGCATATTAAAGCAGTCTCCACAAAGCTAAATAAAAATATCAATCTTATCCAAAATTTCCGCTATACCTGCCGCATCCGCCTTTCTTGGGTTGGTAGCAGTGCAGGCATCGGCAAGAGCACTTTCAATAATGTGCTGCTTGGATTCCAGATAGTTCTGCTTTGTAACGCCAGCCTCACCAAGCGTTGTGGGAATGTTAAGCCATCGCTGATATTCCTTGATTTTTACAATCATATTTCTTACACCGATGTCGGGGCTGTTTGCAGGATAGCCAAGACGTCTTGCAAGACTTTCAAGCTTGTCCGCCGTGGGATTTGCGTGCTTTACGCAGAACTTGATGTCAAGCTCGGTGTTGTATCTGAGCACATGTGGCAAAAGCATAGCATTTGCTCTTCCGTGAGGTATATGAAAATTGGCACCTAACGCATGAGCAATGCTGTGGTTGATGCCGAGACCTGCCTCGTTGAAGGCTATACCCGCAAGGCAGGAAGCTGTGTGCATTTTTTCACGCGCAACAAGATCTTTGCCGTTTTTATAGGCAGGAACGATGTAGTCAGCAAAAAGCTCCACTGCTTTTTCCGCAAGTGCATCGGAAATTTCGTTGGAATTTGTTGAAATATATGCTTCAAGTGCGTGTGTCAGCACGTCAAAGCCCGTATCCGCAGTAACTGCAGGTGGTACGCTTGCCGTCAGCTCGCTGGAAAGAATTGCCATTTCGGGCAGCAGCGACTCTTCGATTAGCGGTATTTTCTTTCCAGCCTGAATGTCGGAAATTACCGCAAATTGGGTTACCTCACTTCCTGTTCCGCTTGTTGTGGGAACAGCTACAAGGCGTATATTTTTTCCTGTGTGCTTACGTGCAACGTAAACGGTGCTCTTTGCTGCATCTATAGACGAGCCTCCGCCCAGCGCCACAACAAGGTCAGCTTCCTTTTCAAGCAAGAAGCTGACACCGCTTGCCACAAGCTCTATAGGCGGATCAGGCTTTACTTCGGAATAAATGCTGACTCTTTCACAGCCTGTAAGCAAGGATGCAATTCTGTCTGCCGTTCCGTTGGATGTAAGAAAAGCATCGGTAAACACAACGCAACTTTTGGCACTGAGCGTTTTAAGTGCTTCAAGTGCGTTCTGACCGAAGATAATATCGGTTTTAAGCTTAAATCTTTGCATTTTTTCACCTGTTTATTATAGGAAGCTTAGTAATAAAGCTCCACGTTGTTGGATGAAAAGTAATTCTTCCACTCATCGCTTGGCTCTTTATCAGTAATTACTGCATGTATTTCGCCAATATTTGCAAAGCGGACAAAGCTTGTTTTGTCAAACTTTGTGTTATCCACCGCAAGAAGAACCTTTTTAGCCGAGCGCATAAACGCCTTCTTGATAGCTGCATTGAAATCGCGGGTGTCTGTAATACCATTTACCATATCAAGACCCTTACAGGAAATAACGCATAAATCAACGTGATATTCGTCAATTATGGATTCAACCTGACGTCCTGCAAAGGAAAGATTATACTGCATAAACTCTCCACCTGTGCAGATAACTCTCCAGTCGTTGTTCTGTGGAAGCTCAAGAAGCACCTCAATTGAGTTTGTAATCAGCGTTATATTGTGTCTGTCAGCTATGCTTTCAACTGTAAAAAGAGCAGTTGTGCTGGGGTCAAGAAGTATGTAATCGCCGTCGCTTATCATCTGACCTATAATATTGGCAATGTACTTTTTACCTTCAACATTTGTCTGTTTTCTTATGTTTATGGGAAGTTCAACGTTGATATTATCTTTTTTTACGGCTCCTCCGTAGGTTTTCTTTGCAAGACCTTCTTTTTCAAGCTTGTCAAGGTCACGGCGTATGGTTTCTTCAGTAACACCGTATTCAAGAGCAAGGTCACTTACAACAACCTTACCGTTGGCAACAAGTCTTGCAAGTATAGCGTTTTTTCTTTCAATCGGCAGCATAACTATCTCCAAATCTCAGTTGTATTTGCCACTTAACCCACTAGCTCTTTCACTTAATCACTTAACGACATCTTTACTCTTTTCTGTTGCTTATAATATGCTGTTCCAGATTGAAGGATCGGGATTGGGGATAACAGAAGAGTCAAGAAGCATTCCGTTGTCACCCACAACAGCCTTTGCCGCATCAATTGCGGCGGAAACAGAAGCTATTGTGCCTGTAATAAGCATATAGCTCTTACCGCACATACCTCTTGCAATTCGAAGCTCAACAAGCTTAACCTCCGAAGCCTTTGCCGCAGTATCTGCTGCAACTATAATGGAAGGAGCAGTAAAGGTTTCAAGCACTCCCAGTGCCTTTGCGTTTTCGATATTTGCACCGCCGTAGATAGCTCTGAAAATATCCTCATGGGGGTTGCCCAGAACAAAGGAGTCTGTAAGTGCATCGGGATAATTTTTCATAGCAGCGTCAACAGAGCTTCTTACAGCACTGAGCTCGCCTGTGATAATAACGATATATTTACCGGGACAAACGGTTGAAGCCTGAAGTATTTCAACATTACTTGTCTTAACCATATTATCTGCCGCCGTCATACCTGTGGAAACAGTCTTGTATTCCACCATGCCTATTGCTTTACTCATCTGTAATCACCTCTTACCTTGCCACAATAACAATATATTTATCGGTAACCTCCGTCACGCTTCCGTCAATAGATGCATGAACAGAAGTACCCAGCTTTTCGGGAGCTGTACCCACAACATCTCCGCACTTTACCGTATCTCCCTTTTTAACACAGGGAACGCTTGGTGCACCGATGCTCTGAGAAAGCATTATTTTTACCTTATCTGCCTTTACAAGTGTATCATCAAGGGGACATTCCACATCATACTTCTTAAGACCAAGTCTTGAAACAAGTTTTGAAATGGGAACCGTTCTGAATTCTCTTTGCTTATGAACCTCTTTGGTTTCAATATCCCTAGGAGGAGTAAGACCTGCTTTTCTGAGGCTTGACTTGGTTTGTGCAAGCAAGGCTCTGGGGTTTAAATTCTGGAAGCAGGAATACATTTCGCAAAGTCCGCAGGAGGAGCAAAAGAATGAATTGATATAAGGCTTTGTATCCTTGGTAACTCCGCCTGTTGCGTTTCTCATAAACATATGTGGGTCGATTGGATGTCCAAGAAGATTTCTTGAGCAAAGGTCAGTACACATCATACAGTTACAGCACGCACTCATTGCTCTCTTCAAGTCTATAGTAACAGGGCTCATACGCTTCTGAATTATGTACTGATGCTCGCTAAGAACAAGAATTGCATTGCTTGTCTTTGTTACAACATCTCTTTTCGAAGAAATAAAGCCCGTCATAGGACCGCCTGCAAATATCACAGGGTTTTCTATTGTGGCACCGCCTGCAAGCTCAACAAGCTCGCCGTAGGTCATACCAAGGGGCACCTTAAGGGTGCATGGCTTATTTACCTCACCTGCAACCGTAACATACTTATATGTAACGCCCTTTGCTTCTCTTAGTGCATATGCTGCATTGAGCATTGTTTCAACATTGAAAACCACACAGCCTACGCTTATGGGAAGCTGTCCTGCAGGAACAACTCTGCCTGTTGTTTCATAAATGGTTACAACCTCATCACCGGCAGGATAAATTTCGGGAAGAAGCCCTATAGAAAAGCCTTCCTTGCCTTCCATAGCTGCCTTTGCCGCTTCTATCGCTTCCTTGTAATGAGGTTTTACTGCTATAATAACATTTTCAGCACCCATTGCTTTTGCAACTTCTTCAAGCGCAAAAACAATTTCCTCTGCATGATACTCAAGCACCTGTCTGTGAAGCTTTAAAAGAGGCTCACATTCGGCACAGTTGAGTATTACGGTGTCGGCGGCACTGTTGAGCTTTGCGTATGAGGGAAAACCTGCTCCGCCTGCACCTACAACGCCTGCCTCTTTTAATATTTCACCGAGAATTTTCATATCCATTATCAGTCACACTCCAGTCCGCTGCCATCGTCTACAATACCGACAATTGCAGCATCAACGGGTGCTGTTTCACATCCGCAGCCTATGCGTGCCGCACTTCCCTTTGCAACAAGGACAATTTCGCCAACGCCTGCGCCCACATTATCTATAGCCACAAAAGCTTCTCCCTCAGATGCACTTTTCATACAAGACAGAGGCTTTACGATAAGAAGCTTATGACCTACCAAATTTTCGTTTTTGCGTGTGGAAACAATGCTTCCCGTAACTTTTCCGATAATCATGTAAATCACCTTTCTTAAAGGTTTTTTCGTTTTTATTCACAGCCGCAAGCTCCAATTCTCATCTGCTGTTGTACCCATGAATAAAAACGAAAATACCGACGTGCAAGGGACGGTAAACGTCCCTTGCATATTGATCTTTCCACTAAATTTCCGCAGTACCTATGCCGCCGTTCGGTATCGGCGCGGCTCTTTCAACAAAAACCACACCAATTCAACAAAACGAGCCTTCACGTGTACCAACAATCAATTATCAACCGAGGTTGAATGCGAAAATTGCTTATTTAAGAGAAGGAAGAATCTTTTCAACGTCAGAATGAGGTCTGGGAATAACGTGAGTAGCAATGATTTCGCCAAGCTTCTGAGCTGCTGCGAGACCTGCTTCAACTGCAGCCTTAACTGCACCTACGTCTCCTCTTACCATAACGGATACAAGTCCGCTACCAATCTTTTCAGTGCCAACGAGTTCAACGTTAGCCGCCTTAAGCATTGCATCAGCTGCTTCGATAGCTGCTACAAGACCTCTGGTTTCTACCATACCTAATGCCTGCTGTACCATAGTATTTTTCTCCTGTTCTGTAATATTTTTTGTTTCTTTAGCCGTGTCCGCCGCCGCAGGAGCAATAACCTTTTCCATTACTTCTTCTGCGGGCTTTGCTATGACGGTTTTCTTGGCGGAAGTTTTTCTTTCAGCCATTGTTTCGTCCTCCGATTATTTCCTAAATTCAATTAGAACTTGGGAAGAATCTTTTCAACGTCTGCGTGAGGTCTGGGGATTACGTGTGTAGCAATAATTTCGCCGAGTCTGGAAGCTGCTGCTGTGCCGCTTTCAACTGCTGCCTTAACTGCTCCAACGTCGACTCTAACCATTACAGATACAAGACCACT
>JAZRKT010000118.1:0-4318 GCA_045646465.1 Eubacteriales bacterium
GTTGAAATGAATATTGTCATTTCAAAGGAAGCTTTTGAAAATGCTGTTAACGCAGTTTTCAAGAGAAATGCAAAGCAAATTTCCATTCCCGGCTTCAGAAAGGGCAAGGCTACAAGAGGTCTGGTAGAAAAGTTCTACGGCAAAACTGTATTCTATGAAGATGCAATAAACGACCTTCTTCCTTCCGCTATTGACGAGGCTGTTAAGGAAACTCCCTATAGAATTGCAGGTATGCCTGAAGTTACTGACGTTGACTTTGAAGCACAGGACGGCATCAACTGCAAAGTTACCTTCATCAGAATTCCCGACGTAAAGATTTCTTCCTATAAGGGTCTTGAGGTTGAAAAGGTAACTGTTAAGACAGAAGACTCCGAAGTAGATTCTGAGCTTGAAAGAACAAGAGCACGCTATTCCAGAACAATTTCCGTTACTGACAGAGCAGCAAAAGAAGGCGACACAGCAGACATCAACTACGAAGGATTCTGCGACGGCGTAGCATTCGAAGGCGGCAAGGCTGAAAACCACAAGTTAAAGCTCGGCAGCGGAACATTCATTCCCGGATTTGAAAAGCAGGTTGAAGGCAAGAACGTAGGCGAAGAGTTTGACGTTGTTGTAACCTTCCCCGAAGAATACCACGCAAAAGAGCTTGCAGGCAAGGAAGCTACCTTCAAGTGTAAGCTCAACGGCATCGAATACGAAGAGCTTCCCGCACTTGATGACGAGTTTGCAAAGGATGCTTCCGAATTCGAAACACTTGACGAATACAAGGCAGACATAAAGAAGAACCTTGAAAAGAGACACGATGCAGAAGCAGAAGCGAGACTTGCTGAAAGCCTCACAAAGGCACTTGTTGCAAATGTTGAAGCTGATATTCCCGACGTTATGGTTGACAAGGAACAGGATCTTCTTGTTCGTGAGTACGACTACAACCTCAGAGCACAGGGTCTCAGCCTTGAAATGCTTACAAAGTACACAGGTATGAAGCTCGAGGAAATCAAGGAAAGATACAAGGAACAGGCTGTACTTAATGTTAAGCGTCAGCTCGCACTTGACGAAATCATTAAGGCTGAAAACATAGAAGCAACCGAGGAAGATATCGAAAAGAAGTACGAAGAAATGGCGGCTCAGTTCGGTATGAAGGTTGAAGACGTTAAGGCAAGAATCACTTCCGAAGACCTTGCAAGCGACGTTAAGAGCATCAAAGCATTTGAGCTTGTTAAGAACGAGGCTAAGGTTTCCGAAAAGACTGTTACAGCTGACCAGTTCGCAAAGATGAACGCTCCTGAGGAAGCTACTTCCGAAGAAAAGCCCAAGAAGAAGACAACAGCCAAGAAGACAACTACAAAGAAGGCTGAAGCTACAGCCGACGGCGAAGAAAAGCCTGCTGCTAAGAAGACTGCTACCAAGAAGACAACTACTAAGAAGGCAGAAGCAGCCGACGGCGAAGAAAAGCCTGCTGCTAAGAAGACTACAACAGCAAAAAAGACAACTACCAAGAAGACAGCTGAAAAGAAGGAAGAAAAGTAATTTTCCCTTGCTGTAAATAAAAAATTAAAGATTTGTGCGAGCAGTAAAATGTTCGCACATTTTTCTATCGAGAAGCTCGACACCAAATGTCGTAGGCAACCTTTGATAATAGTATATCGTCAGTTCTAGTAAAGGCCGTTTTGACCGCCATAAACGCAAGCGGTCAAAACCACTCTTGTTCATTCTGTGCACAGAATTGGCGTCTTGCAACCGTAGGGACGACCAAAAAAGAATAAAACCTCCGAAAAACTCTTCCAAAACGGCGATAGCCAATAAAAGTTCTTTGCGGAGCTTTCTTTCAAGAAAGCGACCGTACCCCCTGCGATACATAAAACTAACTATAAAAAAGAAAAAAAGTAACATTTACTGACTAAACCACATAATAAAACAGATATAATATAATAGTAAATAAAGAAAGGATGATTTATTATGGCACTTGTACCAATGGTCGTAGAACAGACAAATCACGGAGAACGTTCCTTTGACATCTATTCAAGACTTTTAAACGACAGAATTATTTTCCTTGCAGATGAGGTGAACGATACAACAGCATCCCTTGTTGTAGCACAGCTTCTCTACCTTGAAGCACAGGATCCCGACAAGGATATCTGCCTTTACATCAACAGCCCCGGCGGCTCTATCAGCGCAGGTATGGCAATTTATGACACTATGAACTTCATAAAATGCGACGTTTCCACTATCTGCATAGGTATGGCGGCAAGTATGGGGGCATTCCTGCTTTCAAGCGGTGCAAAGGGCAAGAGATTTGCTCTTCCCAACAGCGAAATTATGATTCACCAGCCCTTGGGCGGTATGCAGGGTCAGGCAAGTGACATCAAAATCCACGCCGACCACATCCTGCGCATCAAGGAAAAGATGAACAGAATTTTAGCCGAACAGACAGGCAAGGACTACGAGCAGGTTTGCCTTGATACCGACAGAGATAATTTCCTCACCGCCCAGCAGGCTCTTGACTACGGGCTTATCGACAAGGTTATTGATAAAAGAAACTAAATCTTCATAGGAAGGAATTTATTCCAATGTCAGGTGAAAACAAAAACACAACCAAGCGCTGCAGCTTCTGCGGCAGACCCGAACCTGAATCGGGCAGGCTGATATACGGCCCAGGCGGAGTAAACATCTGCGAAAGCTGTATTTGTCTTTGCGAGGACCTGCTTGACGGCTATGACCTTGAGGAAGAAATGCAAGGCGGAGACAAAAGCAGCAAAGGCAAGAGCAAAAAGCAGGAAAAGGACGAAATTCTTGATACTCTCAGCCGTGAAAGTCTTCCCAAGCCCGCACAAATCAAGGCAGAGCTTGACAAATACGTAATCGGTCAGGACGAGGCGAAAAAAACCTTATCCGTCGCCGTTTACAACCATTACAAAAGACTGCTTCACGAAAACAGCAAGGGCGAGGACGATATTGAAATTCAAAAGAGCAACGTTATGCTTTTAGGACCGACAGGTGTGGGCAAAACGCTTCTTGCACAGACTCTTGCAAAGTTTCTGAAGGTTCCATTTGCCATCGCCGATGCCACAACTCTCACCGAGGCAGGCTATGTAGGCGAGGACGTGGAAAACATTCTGCTTCGTCTTATTCAGGCAGCGGACTTTGACGTTTCCAAGGCTGAAAAAGGCATTATATACATCGACGAGGTTGACAAAATCTCACGCAAAAGCGAAAACCGTTCCATTACCCGTGATGTTTCGGGCGAAGGCGTACAGCAAGCGCTTCTTAAAATTCTTGAAGGCACCGTTGCCAACGTTCCTCCTCAGGGTGGAAGAAAGCACCCCAATCAGGAGTTTATTCAGATTAACACCAAGAACATTCTCTTTATCTGCGGCGGTGCATTTGACGGCATTGAGAAGATTATTGAAAAGCGTGTGTCCGAGGGCTCGACCCTGGGCTTCGGCGGTGAAGTAAGGACAAAGAAGGACAAGGAAAAAATCGACCTTCTTGCCAAGGCTGAGCCTCATGACCTTGTAAAATACGGACTTATCCCCGAGCTTGTTGGACGTGTTCCGCTGATTGTTGCTTTGCAGCATCTTGACAAGGCAGCGCTTGTGAAAATTCTCGAGGAGCCAAAAAACGCTCTTACCAAGCAGTACATCAAGCTGTTTGAAATGGACGGAATAAAGCTCAGCTTTGACAAAAAGGCTCTTGAAGCCGTAGCTGAGCAGGCTCAGGAAAGAAAGACGGGTGCACGAGGACTCAGGGCAATTTTGGAGCCTGTTATGACCGAGCTTATGTACGAGCTTCCCACAGATTCCGACGAGCTTGTTATTACCAAGAAGCATTTTTCTTCTAAAAAGTAACATTTACAATATTTAAGGCTGTTCAAACCGCAAAAACGGTGAACAGCCTTGTCTTTTTTTGTTTTTGGCTTTTTTAGATTGCGACAAATAAGGTTTAGATGCAAACCTTTTTAATGAATTGACAACTTCGTTGTCATGAGTTAGTTATCACCATGAATTGTTGCAAGCAATATGAATTGAATTGCCTTTTAATGCACCAAAAGTGCAATTCATGAGCCGTAAGGCTCAATTCATGAAATCTTTGATTTCAATTCATTGCGTTGCTTATGTAACTCATAATTTAATGTAACACAGGGAGATTTCGCCTCTGCGGAGGCGAAATTCTTTGTCCCAAGCGACAAAGAACGCAAAGCGCTTCCCCTCAACGGAGGAGTCCTCGGTGTGCGTACAGATGAAAATACAAACACATCACACAATCATATTCACCGCTAATTGGCACCCCTGCGGAATACCTCCAGCCGGGGAGGCTTCCA
>JAZRKT010000119.1:0-7347 GCA_045646465.1 Eubacteriales bacterium
GCCTGTGCGTCAAGTGCCGAAGGGACGGGGAGTTTGCCTTTCGGACGAAAAGACTTATGTCTTGCGGTGAGGTTTTCGCATCCCGCTGCTGCATACTGTGTAAAGATATATCTTTTGCCTCCTGTATGTAGCAAATTACAGGAGGTATTTTTGTGTCTAATTTACGAGAAAAGAATCAGAAAATCACAACAGTTGCCATTCTTGCGGCGCTTAGCATAGTGTTTGAACGGCTTTTGGCTTTTCCGCCTGCATCACAGGAAGCTGTTGTACGCATTTCTTTTGGAAATGTACCGATTATTCTTTCGGGAATACTGATTTCGCCGTTGTACGGAGGAGCTTGTGGAGTTGTAAGCGATATCATAGGGTGTTTTGTGAGCGGATATGCACCCTCTCCGTGGCTTTTGCCGGCCCCGTTTATCATGGGCTTTTTGCCGGGATTTCTTTCAAAAATGACAGGTGTCGGGATAAATGAAGGTGAAAAGCCTCACATAAAGAAAAACTTGTTGCTTTTTGTGTTTATAACAGTAACACATATTTTGTCCTCGGTACTGGTTACAACTTACGGACTGAGTATTATGAAAGGATTGGGGTTTGTGCCATTACTTGTGACACGCATTCCTACTATGATTACAGGTCTTTTCATTGATGTGATATTGGTTTGTATACTTTATACTCCTTTAAAATATGAGATGAAAGTTCGTTTCAGAAAAAACGAAGACAAGGAAGAAGACAAGAGGAAAAGTAAATGACTATAGATCAGGCACTCGAATATATCCATAAAACCAAATGGCTTGGCTCAAAGCCCGGTCTTGACAGAACAAACAGGCTGCTCTCCCTTATGGGTAACCCCCATAAGGAGCTGAAGTTTGTCCACGTTGCAGGTACAAACGGCAAAGGCTCGATGTGCTCCTGCCTAGCATCAATACTTAAAGAAGCAGGATACAAGACAGGTCTTTATACTTCTCCCTACATAAATGTGTTCAATGAAAGAATGCAGGTTGACGGGCAGATGATAAGTGACGAGGTGCTTTGCGAGCTGACAGAATACATAAAACCCCTTGCCGACAGTATGACGGACGACCCGCCTACAGAGTTTGAGCTAATAACAGCACTTGCTATGGAATATTTCCGCCGTGAAAAGTGCGATATTGTCGTGCTCGAAGTGGGAATGGGCGGTGAGCTTGACTCAACAAATGTTATAGACACGCCCGAAGCGGCCGTCATTATGGCAATAGACCTTGACCACACGGCGTTTCTTGGAAACACACTGCCGAAAGTTGCTTCGGCAAAGGCGGGTATTATTAAGAAAAACACGGACGTTATTGTTTATGACGGCACGGAAAATGTGGAAAAAGTGTTTGAAAATAAATGCAAAGATACAGGCTCGCGCCTTTACAGGGCGGATTTTTCAAAGCTTTGCGATATTGAAGCAAGTCTTGACTTTGTGAAGTTCAGTTATGATGAATTTAAGGACATAAGGCTGGGGCTTGTGGGACTTTATCAGCCAAAAAACGCCTGTGTTGCAATAAAGACAAGCCTTGTTCTCAGACAAAAGGGGTACAATATCACAGACAAAAACATTTATGACGGACTTGAAAAGGTAAAGTGGGCGGGACGTTTTGAAATATTAGGAAAAAATCCTGTTTTTGTTCTTGACGGAGCGCACAATCCTCACGGAATGGAGGGCACAGTGCAAAGCCTTCGCAGGCACTTTCCCGACGGAAACATTCATTTTCTTGTGGGAGCAATGTCGGACAAGGACGTAAAGGGTATGATGAGTATGCTTGTACCTTTAAGTGCCGATTTTGTTGCGGTACGTCCCGACAACGACAGAGCAATGAGCGCAGAGGATTTAAAAGAGGCGTTGTGCTCCCTTGGTGCAAAGGCGCAAAGTGCAGACAGCGTTGCACAGGGCGTTGCGACGGTGCTTGAAAAGGCAGGAAGAGACGGTGTGTGTGCCTGTCTCGGGTCGCTGTATTTTTCGGGTGAAATAAGACGGGCTTATAAAAACATTACGGGAAAAGAAGATGTGTAAAGATATATTGTTTGCAGAGATAAAAGCTTTTCTTGCAAAAGAAGGAATAGAGTATTGTTCGGCGATTGAATTTTCAAGGTGCAGGGTTACAAATAAAAGGCGTATGCCCGATTTTGACGTAAAGAGCGTTGTGGTTTTTCTTATTCCCTACAAAACA
The DNA here is from genome assembly GCA_045646465.1 of Eubacteriales bacterium. Classification (GTDB taxonomy): domain Bacteria; phylum Bacillota; class Clostridia; order Oscillospirales; family CAG-382; genus UMGS1387. The sequence continues at coordinate 2,193 of JAZRKT010000119.1, forward strand.
GGCACCTATCCCGACAGAAACGTGTCGCTGTACAGCGTCAGTCGTGACTATCACCTTTATGCAGAAATGCTGTCCAAAAGATTGGGGGATGCTTTTTCGGATTGTCCGTCAAAGCTTTACCTTACCGCCGATTCTTCGCCTCTTAACGAGAGGGAGGCGGCAATTGAAGCAGGACTGGGCGTCATAGGGCAAAATCGACTTGTCATAAATGAAAAATACGGAAGCTATGTTTTTATCGGAACAATACTTACAGATGCAACTTTTGGCGTTGGTGAATATGCCCCAGTAAAAATGAAAAATTCCACCTGCGTATCCTGCGGCAAATGCAAGAGGGCGTGTGACTTTCTGGACGGAAAAAGAAGTATTTGTCTGTCGGACCTTACCCAAAAAAAGAGGGTGACCCAAGAGGAGCTTTCGGTTATACGCTCAAACAGAGTCCGCTGGGGCTGTGATACCTGTCAGGAGGTGTGTCCTATGAATAAGGATGCACAAAACACGCCCATTTCTTTTTTCTATGAGGCTGTTATTCCAAAGGTAAGCGGAATAGTAATAGAAAATATGACGGACGAGGAGTTTAAAAGCCGTGCCTACAGCTGGAGAGGCAAGAATATTATATTAAGAAATTTAATGGATGAATGAGTTGCGCAAGTGACTCATTTTTCTTTTATTGCCGTAGTGCGGATTGTTTTTTTGCTTATATATTTAACCGGGCATCGAGTCTGTCACTTGGTGTCGAGCTTCCCGACTTGCACCGATGAGCGTAAGAGTTTTTGTAATTATGACCCAAGCATAAAACTATTTAAAAAGAAAAAGAGAAAAAACAACACAAAACAACACAAAAAAAGAAAAATTACACAAAAATCTATTGACAAACAACGATTTATACTATATAATAAATACTGTATCAGTATAGACCCGAAAAGCAAAAATAGCTTGGCTGACAAGAGCAATAAAAATAATTGATTGCGTACAGCCCATAAAAACCGCAAAGAAACAGAAAACCTCATATAAACTAATTATAAAGAAGTGATAAAATGAACGAAACATTTGAAAACAAGCAGAGAATAATTCAGGAATTAGTTCCGGGTAAGCAGATAACTCTGTCACATATCATAGCAAATCCCGATGAAATACTTTACAGAAAATTAGGTCTTGACCCGTCGGTGGACTATTCACAGAACAAGTGCGCCATAGGTCTTGTAACAATGTCGCCTGCGGAATATGCCATTATAGGTGCAGACCTTGCGATAAAGAAATCGGGTGCTATTTTAGGCTTTGTTGACAGATTTTCGGGAACGCTTATAGTTACGGGAACGGTTTCGGAGGTTGAAGCAGCTCTTAATGCTGTGAATGAATACGCTGAAAACGTGCTTAGCTTCAAGGTTTGTCCCGTTACGAGAACATAATGAGAAAGCTTATACTTATGGGCAGAAGCGAAAGCGGAAAAAGCACGCTTATACAGGCTCTGCGTCGTGAGGAAATACATTATCACAAAACTCAATATATTGACTACAGCGAAAGCATAATTGACACACCCGGCGAATACATCGAGGCAAAGCAGCTGGGCGGAGCGCTTGCGGTTTATTCCTGCGAGGCGGATGTAATAGGGATTCTTATTTCTGCAACAGAGCCCTTTTGTCTGTTTCCGCCAAATGTTGTGGGAATGTGCACTCGTCCGGTTATAGGCATTGTGACAAAGTGCGACCATGTCGATGCAGTCCCTAAACGTGCCGAAGGCTGGTTGAGGCTTTGCGGCTGTAAACGTGTCTTTTTCACAAGCTCCTACAATGACTACGGTATTCAGGAAATTCTTGATTATCTCAACCTTGATAAAGAGCCTGAAAATTAACGAAATGTGAACACGGCACAAAAACCGCCTTAAAAACAACACAAAACAACAAAATTTCTGCAAAAAACAACATTTTTTTAGCTAAAACCGTTGACAAGTGTGGTATAAAGTGTTATAATTTTAACGTACAAGAGTGGGAAACTGCTTTTTATGAGGGTAAAAATAAAAAATATAATAAATACTCAGGAGGACTAAAAATGGCTACAGAGTACGAAATCAAAAAACAAATTTGTGAAATCGGTAAGCGCATTTACGACAGAGGCATGGTTCCTGCAAACGACGGTAACATCTCGGTAAAGCTTAACGACAACGAATTTCTTTGCACACCTACAGGTGTAAGTAAGGGATTTATGACACCTGAATACATATGTAAGGTAGATGCACAGGGTAAGGTTATCCAGGCGTATGAAGGCTTCAAACCTTCTTCCGAAATTAAAATGCATATGAGAGTTTACAAGGAAAGACCTGATGTTAACTCGGTTGTACACGCTCACCCCGTATATGCAACAAGCTTTGCAATTGCAGGTATTCCTCTTACAGAGCCTATTATGCCCGAAGCTGTTATCACTCTCGGCTGCGTTCCGATTGCTGAATACGGCACACCCAGTACAGAGGAAATTCCCGATGCAGTTTCCAAGTATCTGCAGTACTTTGATGCAGTTCTTCTTGAAAACCACGGTGCACTTGCATTCTCAGATTCACTTCTTAATGCTTATTATAAGATGGAGTCTCTTGAATTCTATGCACAGCTTCTTTATCAGGCAAAAATGCTCGGTGGTCCTAAGCACCTTTCCGAAGCTCAGGTTCAAAGACTTTATGAAATTAGACGTTCTTTCGGTATGAAGGGTAAGCATCCCGCAGACCTCTGCCCCAACAACAAGGATGGCAAGCCCAGCTGTCATTCCTGCGGTGGCAACTGTTCGGGTAACTGCCACGGCTCTTCTGCAGAAGAAGACATAATCGCTCAGATTACAAAGAACGTTCTCGCTCAGCTCGGCAAGTAAGCGGGGAACGCCTTGCGGTGATTTTCGCAGGCAACCTCGATTGACAACTGATTGTCGGTGCCTGTAAAGGTCGTTTTGAACATCATAAATTCAAGTGTTCAAAACTGCTCGAGGTTCGCTAACTGCGTTAAATCGGATTTTTAGAAAATGAGCCGGCCTTGCACCAAACGGCGGAGCAAGGGACTATACAAAGAAAGGATCTGATGGCGTGAGCTACGATTTGGACAAAATAATAGACGGCGTTGTCAAGGAGGTTCTTTCGGCGAATACCGACAAGGGCGCAGCGCTAAGTGCAGGTGGTACAAATTCCAACGGAATGTCTAAAATGACACTTATTTGTGCAAGAAAGATTATAAGAGCCGTTCAAACTAAAGCAAAGGAAATGGGAGTTAAAGCGGTATGTGCCATAAGTGATGCCGGAGGAAATCCTATAGCCGTTGAATGTATGGACGATGCTTTTATAGCAAGCTATGATATAGCTGTTAACAAGGCTTATACGGTGGTTGCATTAAAGATGCCTACCAAGAATTTAGCTTCACTTGCATCCCCCGGCGGCTCACTGTACGGAATACAGTTTACAAACGGCGGAAAAATAGTCATATTCGGAGGCGGTGAGCCTCTGGTAAACAAAAACGGCGATATAATTGGCGGCTTCGGCGTAAGCGGAGGTACAGCTGAGCAGGATACACTTTTGGGTGAATATGCAAAGAGCGTTTTTGAAAGTATGACAAATTAAATAATATAAGGAGAAAACATATGGACGTTAAGGCAAATGATATAGAAGCCATTGTAAGACAGGTACTTACAAGCCTTAAGGATGGAAATGCAGGCACAGCAACTACTGCACCTGCTTCTCCTGCAAAAGCAGGCGCAGTTCCTTCAAAGGCAAAGGTAGCAATGCTTACAAAGCTTGAGCATTTTGACTTGGTAGAGTATCCCGTGCCTGCTTTGGGCGATGATGATATTCTGGTCAAGGTTGAAGGATGCGGCGTGTGCGGAACGGATGCACATGAATTCAAGCGTGACCCATTCGGACTTATTCCTGCTGCTCTCGGACACGAGGGTACCGGCGAAATAGTTGCAATGGGCAAGAATGTTAAAAAGGACAGTGCAGGCAAGCCATTGAACATTGGCGACAAGGTTGTAACTTGTATGATATTCAAGGATAATCCCGATATCACAATGTTTGACCTCAACAAGCAGAATGTTGGCGGTGCAGACGTTTACGGACTTTTGCCCGATGATGAAAAAAACCACTTCCAGGGTTGGTTTGCTGATTATATCTTGGTTAAGGGCGGTTCTACAATCTTTAATGTAAGCGATCTTGACCTTGATTCAAGAATACTTATTGAGCCTTGTGCAGTTCTTATTCACGCAGTTGAAAGAGCAAAGACAACAGGCATTCTCAGATTCAATTCAAGAGTTGTGGTACAGGGCTGCGGACCTATCGGTCTTATTTGTATTGCAATTCTCAGAACGATGGGTATTGAAAACATTGTTGCTGTTGACGGTAACGATATGCGTCTTGAATTTGCAAAGAAGATGGGCGCGGACAGCAGCGTAAACTTCAAAAACTACAATGGTACGGAAGCTTTGGCAGAGGGCGTTAAGGCAGCCTTTGGCGGTTACTATGCGGACTTCGGCTTCCAGTGCACAGGTTCACCCGTGGCACATGCAAACATCTACAAGTTTATCCGCAACGGCGGTGGACTTTGTGAGCTTGGCTTCTTTATCAACGGCGGCGAAGCTCAGATAAATCCCCACTTTGATATTTGCGCAAAGGAAATTACAACCGTGGGTTCTTGGGTATACACCCTCAGAGATTATGCCACAACCTTTGATTTTCTTAAACGTGCAAAGGCAATAGGAATTCCGTTGTCTGAACTTATTACTCACAAGTATCCCCTCAGCAAGATAAATGAAGCACTTGAAACAAACGTTTCAATGAAGGGACTCAAGATTGCAATTATTAACGAGTGATCTAATTTAGTAAAAAATAAAAAAATATATACATAATCAGGAGGAAAAAATCATGGCATACGAAGCACTTGGTATGATCGAAACAAGAGGTCTTACAGCAGCAGTAGAAGCAGCAGACGCAATGGTAAAGGCAGCAGAGGTTACTCTCATCGGTACAGAGAAGATCGGTAGTGGTCTTGTAACTGTAATGGTTAGAGGCGACGTTGGAGCAGTTAAGGCAGCAGTTGAAAGCGGCACAGCAGCAGCACAGAGACCCGGCGAAATTATTGCTACTCACGTAATTCCCAGACCTCACACAGACGTTGAAAAGATTCTTCCCTCT
>JAZRKT010000120.1:0-4169 GCA_045646465.1 Eubacteriales bacterium
CAGAAACGAAAAGAGGTGCGGTATGAAATTTAAAAATTACAATACAAAGCAGTCGGACACACGTTTTTTTGTAATTGTATCGGCGGTGTGCTTTTTGCTGTCGTCGTCGGTTTTGCCGTATCTTGGAGAGGGCGGAATAAAGCCCGATTTACTTTTGTGTCTTTGCTGTCTTTTGCCTAAGTTTATGCCAACTGAAAAAAGCTGTGTCTTTGGCGTAGTACTTGGTTTTTTGTCTGATTTGTTTATAAATTCACCATATCATTTTTCACCAGTGTTATATCTTGCGGCAACTCTTATAACGCCTATGTTTTATTGGAGCTTTAAAAGAGTGGGCACTATTACGGCATCTGTGTGTGCACTGAGCGCCCTTGCTTTGTCGGGTATTGTAAAGACAGTTGTATGTCTTTTGCTTGATAAAAGTGTGCCCTTTTGGCAAATTCTTGCAAACACGGCTTTTCCCGAACTGATGGTGAATTTTTCCTTCACGCTACTTACGGGATTTATTCTTAAGGTTTTAAGCTCACGCCTCGGTGTGGCTAAAAATATATAAAATCGCCAAAAACAAACTTACGGTTATTCACAAGGAGAAACAGTATGTCTGAATCAGTATATGCCGTTGTAGGGCAGTCAGGCGGTCCAACCGCCGCAATTAACGCAACGCTTGCAGGCGTTATCAAGGGCTGTATGGAGTGCGGAAAAATTGACGGTCTTTACGGTATGAAAAACGGAATTGAGGGACTTGAAAAGGAAGATATTATCCCTTTATTTCCATATTTTGAAAAGAACAGGGAAGGCGCGCTTGACCTGCTTTCATCAACCCCTGCCGCAGCCCTTGGCTCGTGCAGAAAGAAAATAAAGGACGATGAAGAAATTGAAAGGCTGTACAAAATTTTTGAAAAGTACTCCATAAGATATTTCTTTTACATAGGTGGAAACGACAGTATGGACACCGTTGCACGTCTTTCGGAGTATTTGAAGAAAAATCCAGACAAGAATCTTTACGATGTGAAATTTATCGGTATTCCCAAAACCATCGACAACGACCTTAACGTCACCGACCACACTCCCGGCTACGGCTCTGCCGCAAAATTTGTTGCGACGGCTATGCAGGAAATTTGCCGCGACTGTGCTGTTTACACCAAAAAGGCGGTTACAATCGTTGAAATTATGGGCAGAGATGCAGGATGGCTTACTGCTTCAAGCGTTCTGTCAAAGTATCTGACGGGAGCAGGACCAGACCTTGTTTATCTTCCTGAAAAGCAGTTCAGCGAGGAAGGCTTTATTAAGGACGTAAACAAAAAGCTCCAGAACGGTGACAAGCCCTATGTTGTTGTTGCAGTTTCCGAGGGTATAAAGTATGACGATGGCAGCTATGTCGGCGAAAAGAATGTGAAGGTCAACGAAGACCCCTTCGGACACAAAATGCTGACAGGTGCAGGCAAGGCACTTGAAAATATGGTGCTTGACAAAATCGGCTGTAAGTGCCGTTCGGTTGAACTTAATGTTCTTCAGAGATGCGCTTCCCATATTGCATCAAAGACGGATATTTCCGAGTCAAGGCGTATAGGTGAGTCGGGCGTAAGGCACGCACTTGCAGGCGAAAGCGGTAAAATGATGTGCTTCAGACGTGTTAAGGGCGAGGATATATACAGAGTTGAAATTTTTGCCGAAAGTATTGAAAATATTGCAAATGTGGTAAAATCCATTCCCCAAAATTTCCTTGCTACTGATTCCTCTGGCGTCAATGACAGGTGCATAGACTATATGCTTCCCCTTATAAAGGGTGAAAATCCCGTAATTTATGAGGACGGACTGCCTGTTCACTTTGAGTTCTGATAAGGGAAATTTTTTCTGTGCAAAATGATAATTATTGAAGGTTTTGAATGTACAGTATAACCAAAATAATATCTTGTACTTGACATTCGGCTTCAATTGGTGTACAATTAGATAGATAAAATAGGTTATATATTTTAAGGTGTGAAAGAATACCTCTTTTCTGCCAAAGATCACATTTTCGGGAGGAACCACAGAGCATGAAATCCAAAAGACTTCTTTCTATTTTATTTGCTGCAATAATGCTTTTCTCAACTGTTGTTTTGTCTGGCTGTTCAGGCGGCACCAACAGCGATGAGGATGCGGCAAACTCTACCAGCACAAGAACCATAACAACACTCAGCATGTACATCCTTACGGGTGAAGAAACCACCAAGGAGGCTTCTGATGCCGTTCAGCTCGCCATCAACAGTATTCTTCTTCCCGAATACAAGACTATGCTTAAAATTCACTATCTGACTCCCGACGAATACTGGAACACCGTCGATGCAGTTCTGGAAGAAACAGACCCTGCAAAGGATATTCTCCCCAACGGCAAGATTGACCCTGAGTCTCTTATTCCTGCCACCATCAAGGGTACTGACGGTCTTTCCTTCAACGGACTTATTGACTTTATATTTGACGAGGTGAATACTCCTCAGCTCGAGCTTACAAAGCCTCAGATTGACCTTTTTGTTGTTAACGATTATGACAAGTACATTGAGCTTGTAAACGACGGAAAGCTTGTAAATCTTTCATCTTACCTTGACTACGACAGCAAGATTCTTACAAAGTACATTTATCCCACAATTATGTCTTCTGCAAGAGTGGGCAAGGATATTTACGGTATTCCCACAAACAAGCCTCTTGCTGGTGAATACACCTATTTTGTATTCAACAAGGACCTGCTTGACAAGTACGGCTACCAAGTTAAGGACCTTACCGTTTACGCAGGCAACAAGTTTAAGGAATATATGGGCGTTATCAAGGCAAATGAGCCCGGCGTATGGCCTGTAAGCGGAACAGTTGACATTGCAGGCGCTGAAATGTATGACAATTCCTTCATCACCATCAGCAGTGCATTCAATTCTGTCGGTGCAAGCAACAACGCTTCCTTTATGGAATCACGCTATATGGATCACCTTGCGGCTATTACCGAATATGCTTCTCTGGGTTACTATCCTGCGTACCAGCCTGCATATGCAAGATACGCGGTTGAAATTCAGAAGTCTGACAAGCTTGAAGAAGAAAAAGAGTGGACTGCTCCCGACGGGACAACATACGTAAGATACCTTTACGACATTCCCAGAATCGGCGTTGACGAGGCATTCACGAGTGCTATGTGCGTAAGTGCAACCTCTCCCAATCCCGACAGAGCTATGGAGCTTATCACTCTCTTACAAACTGACGAAGAGCTTGCAAACCTTCTCCAGTACGGTATTGAAGGCGTTAACTACAACTACAACGAATTTGAAGACAGCATCAAGATGACAGGTAACACCTATGTTATGGACAATCTTGTAACAGGTAATACCTACATCAAGTATCCTCAGGGCAACGACCACGATTATGTTGAAAATGCCAAGAAGGCTAACCTCAACACTGCTCCCAGCGCACTTCTCGGCTTATACCCTTCATTCAGCAGCAAGGAAGAGAAAAGCGATTTTGAGTGTGTAAAGGCTGTTCTTCAGACTGCTACACAGGCTGTTCTTGACGGCAGAGACCTCGCAGAAGTAAGAGCTATCATTAACAAGGAGCTTATTCTTCTCGGCTACGGCTACGCAGGTACCACCGAGCTTGCAGGTATCTTCGGCAAGATGCAGGCGGCACAGGGTCAGCAGTCCAAGATTATCTCTAAGAACTTCGGCGTTTCCGATGACATCCTTTCCTACAACGAGCCTTACGGTATCTACCTTGAAGCGGCAGAAATTGAGCAAGAGTCTGCTGCAGAAGAAGGCACAGAAGGCGCAGAAGTCGAAGCTGCCGAGGGCGAGGTTATCGAAGGCGAAGAAGCAGTAGGCGAAGCTGCCGAAGGAGAACAGGCGGCTGCAGAATAATTTTTATCGCAGTTAATATTTTTTACAGAGTCATCGCAAGGTGGCTCTGTTTTTTATTTCTTTTAAAGTTACTTTATGTAACGCAGGGGATTTCGGCACTGCGGGTCGGGAAGCCCGACAGCAAATGCCGTAGCAACCTTGGGTGTTCGTATATTGTAGGTGCTCGTAAAGGACGTCTTTGAGTAAAATGAAGTTTGTTTTATTATTAGCAGGAGTGTTTCGGCACTGCGGTGCCGACATTCTTTGTCCGAAGCGACAAAGAACGCAAAGCGCTTCCCCTCAATGGAGGAGTCCTCGGTG
>JAZRKT010000121.1:0-3081 GCA_045646465.1 Eubacteriales bacterium
TGACGCCGCACTTAGGCAGCGTAAGCTAATCTGTTATTGTTAGCGTTTATTTTTAGTGTGTGGCGTTTTAAAGAGCTTCCACAACCTCTGCTCGCTTAGCGTACTTCAAAATCCCCGTCGAAACCTTGACGCCCCCAAATAGAACGCTTAAAGGGTATTTTCAAGCAAATATATTTTACCATTTATGCAGGCGCATGTCAAGTTAAATAAATGTAACATTGCAACTTGTTTTGACGAAATAAGAGGAATGTCTGTGCTGATTGTAGATAAAAGGAAAAGCTGCGTGTAGGTCGCACAAGATGTGAACGGCCGGATTTTTTAATAATGAAAATACGCCGATTGCCTCAGTTCTATTGACAGGGGAGTGAAAATGGTGTATAATATATCAGGTATAATTGAGTAAGCTATCTAAGAATTATTGGGGAAGTATTTGTTTATGACTTTAATTAAGATTAAAAAGGTTGCGGCAGTTTTTGCGGCGCTGTGCCTTACGATAATGCCGGTTGCGGCACAGGATGCCGAAGAGGTTGCTGAAATCACCGAAAGCGGTAACATGGCTAAAGTTCAACTGCCTGTAACTGGAGAGGGAAAACAGCAAAGCCCTTATGTTATCACCGACAGAGCAGGGCTTGAATATATGGCGACTCTTGCACAGTCGGGAGAGACAAAGTCGGTATACTTTGAGCTTGGAGGCAATGTGGAGCTTAACAGTCCTTTACTGTTCACCTTCACTGAGGGAGAAATTTCTTCTGTCGATGAGTCAAGTGCAAAATGGACTCCCGTTGGAAGCACAGCTAAACCCTTTCAGGGTAACTTTGACGGTAAGGGCTACTATATTACAGGTCTTTACTGCGATAATACAAACGTAACCGGCGGTCTTTTCGGAGTGATAGACGGAGCGACGGTTAAAAATGTAAATCTTGACTTTGCACTTGTTGAAAGTAAGGAATATGCAGGTATTGTTGCGGCAAAGGCGGTGGGTGAGAGCAGTATTTCGGGATGTGTTGTTTACGGCTCGGTAATCGGAAAGCAGCAACAGCTCGCCTGCACCTCCGGCGGTATTGTAGGAAGCGTTGACGAGGACACAACCATTACCGATTGCTGTTTTTACGGCGCGGTGTCAGGAGCAGATGCCTTTTATTCCAATGTAGGCGGCATTGCAGGTTTCAATAAGGGCAAAATCGAAAAATGTACCTTCTCGGGTAAGACCTTCGGCGTATCAATGTATTTTTCCACAAATGTTGGAGGTATTGCAGGTACAAACAGCGGCGAAATTACCGGCTGTCAGTCTTACGGAAGCGTGGGCGCAGAAAGTACAGAAGTTGTAAATGAAAGCAATGCAGGCGGTATCGCAGGAAAAAGTGAAGGATTTATTTCTCAATGTAAAAACTTAAGTGAGGTTTACGGCTACAGCGCATCGCTGGAGGATAATATCGGTACGGCAGGCGGTATTGCGGGCTATGTGGAAAACAGTAACCTTTACGGCTGTGAAAATAGTGGCAAGGTGCTTGGCGAGCATGGCGTGTACGCAGGCGGTATTGCAGGTCTTTCGGTTGTTAATGACGGCGAATATAAGATTTATGACTGTATAAATAACGGCGAGATTGATTCGGAGTACGGAATGTCGGGCGGTATTGTTGCAAGAGTTAGCGCAAGCGGATATGTTACCTATAAAAACGAGCTTGTTTCCTGTGCAAATACAGCATCCGTTAACGGCACAAGCTGCGGCGGTGTTGTAGGTGCTGTTTATGAGGAGAATGCTGCTGTTGTAATTGCAGATTGCTACTATCCTGTAGGACTTCCTGATAGCGCCCAAAGCGGAACATATACCGTTGCCGAGGCAGGCTTCACATCGGGCAATGCACTTTATGGACTTGACAATGAGGCTGTCTGGGTGTTTAAAAGCGGAAAGATGCCGTATATCCTCTTTGAGGACGGTCTGTCAAAGAAGCCTTCGGCCATTATCGCAGAGCCTTCTCAGATAGTGGCAACAGGCACACAGCCTTTGGCACAGGGCACCGGAACAATGCTTCTTTCAAAGGAAATTGCAAGTGGTGTTTGTGATGTGGTTGTGCGCTTCACAGGTGATGATGATACCTTTGCACCGAAGCCTGTAGTGATAAATGTCACGGCAGTTTCGGAAGACGATGCACTTACAATTTTAAGCATAGATACTTCGGGCGCAGTAATCACGGAAAGCAAGCTTTCGGGCACAGTAAGAGTAAAGCTTTATGCCAAGGAGGCTGACAAGAAATATATCGCTCTGACAAGTGTGTTTGTTGACGGAGCATTTGCCAACATCAGATTTAATGAAATTACAAGCGTTGAGGATTTGTCAGATGCAACTCTTGTGCTTCCAGCGGTTATACTTCAAGAAAACAGCGAAGCGGTTGTAAAGATAATAATTGTTGAGAACACTCAAAACTTCAAACCTGTTTGCGAGGCGGCAGAGCTTGCGGTAGGCGCATAAAAAATGACTGATAATGAGGGCAGGCGAGATGCTTGCCCTTGTTTTTGTATAAGGAAGGCGGATAGTGTGGCATACATCTACGTTATAGAGTGCGAGGATAACAGCCTGTACACAGGCATAGCCAAGGACATACGTGCAAGAATGGCACTTCACATAAAGGGAACGGCATCGAAGTGCACTCGAAGCAAAAAAATCAAGTGTCTGCGAGCACTGTGGTCGTGTCCGTCCTACAGCGATGCGGCAAGGCTTGAATATGCCTTTAAAAGGCTTACAAAAAAAGAAAAGCTGGAGATTGTAGAAAATCCACAGCTTGTTAACGGATATTTTGAAAAGCTTTGCGACATTTGCTTTGAAGTGGAGGCTCTTTTTGATATCTGGTGTCGGGAAAGCCCGACAGCAAATGTCGGTCGGGAAAGCCCGACAGCAAATGTCGTAGGGCGGGGTACGCCCCGCGGCGAATGTCGTAGGCAACCGTAGATGATATTGTGTAATTGGTGCTCGTAAAGGACGTCTTTGAGTAAAATGGAGTTAGTTTTATGTATCGCAGGGAGGTTTCGTCCGTTGCGACGGACGAGTAACTTTGTCCTAAGCGACAAAGTAACCAAAACGCT
>JAZRKT010000122.1:0-17036 GCA_045646465.1 Eubacteriales bacterium
GTCCAAGGTTTCACCCTTGTCGTTGTCCACGTCCTCAATAGGAGCCTCAGGCAGCTGAGCCGCCCTCTCGGCATCCCTCTGCTTCTTTTCCACATTAAATGCCGACTGACCTCTTGCAAATACGTTGCTGAACTGCTCATCGGTAAGTAAGAATGCAAGAGCACCCTCGGTAACATGTGCTTCCTCGTAGCTGAAGCCGTCTCTGGCAAGTGAATAAACCCTGTCGGCAGCTCTGTCACGAAGCACCGCTTCACGCATGAAAAGATTTGCATCACGTCCGGTTAACCCTCTCTTGTTAACCTCGTCGGCAATAACACTGTTTCGTATTCCTGCGATAAAGCTTTCAGCCTTTGCCATGTCAACCGCACCGTCAACCGTAAAGGGCAAAACATAACATCCTGAGATAGATTAAACTAACTAAAAAAGAAAGGCTGTGCTCACCATTGGCAAAACCATAAGCAACAGCCTCTATTTTTATTTTAAGTTAAACCAGACATAAAAGTTTTCTTCTGTGTTTTTTGTGTTACCGAGCACAAGTCCTCTCCGAAGAAGGAAATAATTATAAAAATCATCCTAATTCAGAGACAGCTTACTGCACCGAATTTCATAGCATCTCCGAAATTATAGAGAATACCTTATGGCATAACGGTATCCCTGCAAAATTATAATCTTTGCTGCCTCATTCTCGAAATATTGATAATTCCCTCGGGAAGCACGTTAATGTTATCAAGGCTCCGTCCCGTACCTATGGCAACGCATGCGGAAGGGTTGTCGGCAACAAAGGTATGTATTCCCGTTGCCGCCTCTATTGCCCTGTCAAGTCCGTAAAGCAGGCTTCCTGCTCCCGTCATAACTATACCGCTTGCCGATATATCGCCCACAAGCTCGGGCGGTGTTCTTTCGATAACGTGTCTTACCGATGTTACAATTGACTTTACAATAGGCTCAATTGCTTTTCTTATTTCCGAAGAATTTATGGAAACCATCTTGGGAAGTCCTTCCTTTAAGCATCTTCCCTTAACATCCACAATATACTCTTTATCAAGGGGAAGTGCGCTTCCCACTCTCTTTTTGATGTCCTCTGCCGTAACCTCGCCTATAAGCACGTTATACTTATGTCTTATATGCTTGATTATGGCTTCGTCCATTTTATTTCCTGCCATTTTTACCGAATCGCCCGCAACTATGCTTCCGTAAGAAATAACCGCAACGTCACTTGTGCCTCCTCCGATATCAACAACCATTCTTCCCGTAGGCTTTGAAATATCAATACCTGCGCCGATTGCCGCCGCAAGAGGCTCCTCAATAAGATAGGTCTTTTTTGCGCCTGCCGCAATTGTTGCATCGCATACCGCTCTTTCCTCAACCTCTGTAATTCCGCCAGGCACGCACACCATTACACGGGGCTTGAAAAATCCGCCACCCGATGCACGTCTTATAAAATACTTAAGCATATGCATAGTAACGTCATACTGTGCAATAACGCCGTCCTGCAATGGCTTTACCGCAAGAATATTACCCGGTGCTCTTCCCAAAAGAAGCTGTGCTTCCTTACCAACCTTAAGCACCTTGCCCGTTTCTTTATCCACCGCAACAACAGAAGGCTCCTCTATTATCACGCCTTTACCCTTGACATACACAAGCACGCTTGATGTACCAAGGTCAATTGCTATATCCTTGTTCATTCTTTTCTCCTGTTTTTTCGAGATTTACATACCTTTACCAATGTATTATACAACATAAAAACACTAATTACAAGATTTTTTTTAAAAATCACAAAAAATTAACGTAAAAATCAGTTTATTTCTTATAAATATATTTGACTTATACAGGAATATGTGATATAATAATCGAGTAATGTACAATATGCGGTACTATGTGCGTTTTTACTACAGACTATATTTTTTTGAAAGGCAGACCTATGACAGTCACAAACAAGCCTATCGGTGTATTTGACTCGGGACTCGGCGGACTCTCAGCCGTCAGGGTACTCAAGGAAATACTTCCGGGTGAAGACATTATTTATTTCGGAGACACGGGAAGAGTTCCCTACGGAACACGCTCCGACGAAATCATAACCAAATATGCTCTTGACGATATGAATTTTCTTTGCTCCTTCGGAGTTAAAGCGGTACTTGTTGCATGCGGTACGGTAAGCAGCGTTGCCCTTGATGCTCTGAGAGAAAACTTCGACATACCCGTAATGGGCGTTGTCAATGCGGCGGTAAAGAAAGCATACCAAAAGTCACTCAGCAAAAGGATTGCCTTGCTGGCAACATCGGCAACGGTTAAAAACGGCGCATACGAAAGGTATATGAGTGAAAATTTCAGCTTTTACAGCTTTAAGGGAGTAAGCTGTCCAATGTTTGTTCCTCTTGTTGAAAACGGCTACATTGAGGACGGCTGCAAAGCGACAAAAATGTTTTGCGACGAGTACATCGGCTCTCTCCGTGAGTTTTCACCCGACTGCATCATTCTCGGATGCACCCACTACCCCATTATCAAAAACATTATAAAGCAAAGTGCAAATAACCTTATCGGACAGGTTGAAATTGTTGACTCAGGCGAAGAGGCGGCTCTTAAAATAAAGCAGTTTCTGACAGAAGGCGGTCTTCTCAACAGCCGAAAAGGCGGCGGCTCTGTCAGCTATTACGTCAGCGACGATACAGCCTCCTTTATTGCCAATGCTTCAATATTTCTCGGGGAAAGCATAACGAACGTTACAAAAATCGACATAAGCAACCATTATTTTACTGGCAGAAACTGAGGTATACCGATATGAAAATAATGCATCTGCCGCAGGAGGTTTCAATAAGCATCAGCGGCAAGCACTATTTCGGGTGTGACTACATATTTTCCAACATTTACGGCAGCAGCGTTTTTGCCGAGGACGGTGGGGATTTTCCTCTTGCCTCTGCAGATGAGTTGGAAAAGCATGCAAAGAATCCCGAAAGCGGTGATTTTTCAAGCGAATCTCTTGAGGAGTTTATCAGTGAGAACTCCGAGGGCGTGCTTGATTTATCCACTATGCCCGAATGCAGCAGGGAAATTGAATACTCTACTCTCGGCACCGTGCAAAACGACGGAAACGGAGGCGTGCTTATACGCTACAGCGGAGATTTCACTCCCATCTGCATTCACGCCCACACTTCAAAAATCAGTCTTAACGGTCAGGAGGACGATTTCTCCGAGCTTGTTTTTGAAAAGGGCAAGCGAAATTACATCGCACTTCCCGAATCGCTGTTTGCGGACGATTCAAAGGAAGTGACGGAAAACGAAAACCAGTCTCCCATTATGCTATGCCTTTCGGCAGAGTGTGTGGAGAACAATTTAACGGAAAGCGGCGGCAGTCTGCACGTCAGCTATTCCATAGAGGTAAACGGCATTTGCGCTGAGGTGACGGATTTTACACTTACCGCAACCGCCGTGTCACAAGGTCTTTGAGTGTCGGCACTCAGGACAATTTCCCGAAAGGAAAGGTGAAATAAAATGAATTTCAAAAAAATAATTGCACTTATCTGTGCTTTATCAATCCTTTGCACAAGCGCTCTCGCCTTCACGCCCTTTCTTCCAGAGGACATCAAAAAGGAGCAACAGCAACAAGGAACAGCCTCGGAAGGCACTTCGGACCAAGAAAAAACCGAGGACAGCAAGTCTGAGGAAAGCAACTCCGAAGATGCAAAAGCAGAGGACAGTAAAACAGAGGACAGTAAAACAGAGGACGGCAAAACGGAAGAAGGAAAATCAGAAGGCATCGTACCTCAAAAACCCACAGGCGTTATAAAGCCTGATTACAATATATATGCAAGGCTTTTCAGGCAGATTCTTGACGCTTACGTGCAGAATCATCTGTACGAATTTACCGCAGAAGAAGCAATGTACAAGTTCTTTGACGATTTTCTCAGAGACAATCCTATGTACTTCAAATTTATGACCAACTATCTTCTTGGCACTATGGACCCGTACAGCTCCTACCACGAGGTAGACGACGGTTTTCTTGAAGGCGACCACGAGGCAGTCGGCTTCGGCATTATTCTCGGAGAGGACGAAAACGGCAGAGCCTATGTCCAAGAGGTTATTGAGGGCGGCAACGCAGAAAAGGCAGGACTTGCTGCTGGCGATAAGTTTGTAAGCATTATGGGCACAAGGGTTGACGACCTCCCTGTTGATGCGGTTATGGCTTATATGTCAAACATAAAGCATTTTCTCTCGGAGGAGGACAAGCTCAAGGACGAGGAAGATGTCGTTTACTCTTTTGAGTTTGAACGTGACGGTAAGATTATTCCCCTAAGCCTTACAAAAGGTATTATGGTTACAGGAAGTATTGATTCCTACGTTGAAGACAACGACGGCAGAACAACAGGTGTAATCACGCTTTCAGCCTTCCTGGGCGACAAGACGGTTGAAAAGTTTTCACAGGCTCTTGACGACTTCAGCAAGCAGGGCATAAAGAATCTTACAATCGACCTTCGCGACAACTCGGGAGGAAACCTTGAATATGCTCTCAGTATGGCAGAGTGCTTTATCCCACAAGGCGAGCTTATTTGCTACTACAATGACAGGACACTTACAGAACCCCGTCCCATCTATTCAACTACGGATTATGTAACATTTGACAGCATTGCAATTCTTGTAAACAATCACACCGCAAGTGCCGCAGAGCTTTTTTCAAACATTCTGCGTCAGAGAGGAATTGCAAAGCTTGTGGGTACCAACACCTTCGGCAAGGGCATCGGACAAACAGTGTTCGCACTTGCCAACGGCGACTACATCACAATTACCACCTACGAAATTCTTGATGCAAATCTTGAAAACTACAACGGACGAGGCTTAAAGCCCGACCTTGAAATTGAGATGACAGAAATTTGCTACACGCTTCCCCCTCTTGGCTACTTCAACCACGAAAACTACAAGGAAATAACGGAGGGCAAGTACAGCGAGCCTGCAAAGGCGCTTGAAGACAGGCTGAATGTTGCAGGATTTCTCAAAGAAGAACACTGTGATGGTATCTTCGACGATACCACAAGGCGTGCCCTGTACGCACTTCAGCTTGATTTGTCGCTTACCCCAACAGGCGCGCTTGATGACGAAACGGTAACAAAAATCACAAAGCTAATCAATTCATACAAAAACTATACTTATTACGAGGACAGTCAGTACGAGGTTTCGCTGTATATGCACCGTTCCTTCTCGCAGGGCAAGAGAAGACTTGCTGAATTTGAAGACCTTGCAAAGAAGGAAAAGAAAAAGATAGAAGAGAGAAATGCAGCTCTTGAAGCGACGCTCGATGCGGCTGACAAGGCAGCAGAGCAAGAAAACAAAGCTCAGAGTCCTACAGGCTCAGAAAGCACCGAGAGAGCATCGGAAAACACTTCCGAAACCGACAAGCCTTCCCAAGGCACGGACAGCGAAAACAAATAACACAGCATAACATTATTTCTTAATTTGCGTAAGGCTCAGAGAAATCAGCCTTCGTCAAGGATAAACTTGATAAAAAGCAATGGAGGATTTTCACAAAATGGAAGAAAGATTTCAGGGAGAAAACATAACCACAGTAGAAATATCTGCAGAGGTTAAAAAATCATTTATCGACTATGCAATGTCAGTTATCGTAGACAGAGCTCTTCCCGATGTAAGAGACGGCTTGAAGCCCGTTCACAGACGTATTCTTTACGCTATGCACGAGGACGGTCTTACACACAGCAAGGATTTCAGAAAATCCGCTACCACCGTCGGTGCAGTGCTTGGTCACTACCACCCTCACGGCGACGCGGCTGTTTACAGCAGTATGGTAAGACTTGCACAGCCCTTCTCGCTTCGCTACCCCCTTGTTGAAGGTCAGGGTAACTTCGGAAGCGTTGACGGCGACCCGCCTGCCGCTTACCGTTACACCGAAGCACGTCTTGCACGCTTTGCGGACGAAATGCTTGCAGACATTGACAAGAATGTTGTTGACTTTGCTCCCAACTTCGACAACAAGCGTCTTGAACCCACGGTACTTCCCTGCCGTTTTCCCAATCTTCTTGTAAACGGCTCAATGGGTATTGCGGTGGGTATGGCTACCAACATTCCTCCTCACAATCTTTGCGAGGTTATTGACGGTGCAATTCATCTTATGTACAATCCCGATTGCACTATCCCTGACCTTATGCAGTTTATCAAGGGCCCCGACTTTCCTACCTACGGCACAATCCACGGTACAAGCGGCATTTACCAGGCTTATATGACAGGTAAAGGCAGAGTTGTTGTACGTGCAAAGGCTGACTTTGAGGAAGAAAAGAACGGTAAGACAAGCATCATAATCTCCGAAATCCCCTATCAGGTAAACAAGGCAGTTCTGGTTGAAAATATCGCAAACCTTGTTAAGGACAAGCGTGTTGAAGGCATTACTGCTATCCGCGACGAGTCGGGCAGAAACGGTATGAGAATCGTTATTGAGGTGAGACGCGACGTCAACGCTCAGATTCTTCTCAACCAGCTTTACTCTCTTACCCAGCTTCAGGACACATTTGCTGTAAATATGCTTGCCCTTGTAGGCGGCGAGCCTAAGGTTCTCAACCTCAAGCAGATGTTAAGACACTATGTAAACCACCAGAGAGACGTTATCGAAAGAAGAATAAAATTCGAGCTTGAAAAGGCAAAAAGACGTGCACACGTGCTGGAAGGTCTGAAGATTGCCATAGACAACATTGACGAGGTTATTAAGATTATCCGTTTCACTCCCGGTGGAATTCCGGAGGTTAAGGAAAAGCTTATAGAACGCTTTGAGCTTACAGAAATTCAGGCAACTGAAATTGTACAGATGCCTCTGGGCCGTCTGTCAGGTCTTGAAATTGACAAAATCCTGGAGGAATTGGATTCACTTCATCTTAAAATCAAAGAGCTTAACGAAACCCTCGAAAGCGAAACAGGCGTTATTGACATTGTAAGAGACGAGCTTCTTGAAATAAGGAAGAAGTTCGGCGACGAAAGAAGAACGGGTATCGAGGAAGTTGAAAACGAGATTCTTATCGAAGACCTTATCGAAAGAAAAGACTGCGTTGTTACCATAAGCCACGAAGGATATGTCAAGAGAATCCCCGTAGACGAATACAATGTTCAAAGACGCGGCGGCAGAGGTATTACAACAATGAAGACACGTGATGAGGACTTTGTTCAGAGCGTTATCATAGCAAACACCCACAACTACCTTATGCTCTTTACCAACAAGGGCAGAGTATTTATGAAGAAGTGCTACGAAATTCCCGAGGCTTCCAAGAACTCAAAGGGTATGAACCTTGTAAACATCATCGAGCTTGACAAAGAAGAAAAGGTAACGGCTTACCTTTCCATTGAAGACTTTAAGGCTTGTCCTTACCTTACTATGATTACCAAGAACGGTATTATCAAGCGTACACTTCTTGAAAGCTACAAGAATATACGACGCTCAGGTCTTATTGCAATAAATCTTGACGAAGGCGACGAACTGCTTTACGTTCTCAGAACTGACGGCAGCAGCGATGTTCTTCTTGCTACCCACAAGGGCTTTGCAGTTCACTTTGACGAGTCCGCTGCAAGAACATTAGGCAGAACAGCACGCGGTGTTAAGGCTATAAACCTGCAGCGCGACGACCTTGTTGTAGGTGCGGTTGCTCTCAGTAAGGACGACGAAAGACACATTCTCTTTATTTCCGAAAACGGCTACGGCAAGAGAAGCAAAATTTCGGAATTCCCCATTCACAACAGAGGCGGTAAGGGTGTAACTTGTCACAAGGTTAACGACAAGGTTGGAATGTTGGCCGGCATTGCGGCTGTATCCGAGGATGACGACGTAATGCTCATCACCAACACAGGTATGATTATAAGAACAAGAGCTGAGGAAATCAGCGTTTACTCAAGAACGGCTACAGGCGTAAGAGTAATGAGACTTGGCGACGAAAGTATGAAGATTGTTTCCTTTACAAGAGTCGACAAGCAGGAAGAGGTTAAAGAAGAAGCCGTGGGCGAGCAAGCACAGATACCTGAAGGCGAAGAAGCCATTTCTCAGCCCTCCGAAGAATCTGTTCAGGAAAGCACAGAGGAATAATTCTTCCCTATGAAGCTTTATTACTACAAAAAAAGCCAAAAACATAGCCGTACCGATACGGACGTACTTATACTTACGTCCGTAGGTGCTTTTTGTGAAGAATTTTCACTGCCGTCCTATTTGGGCAAAGTTAAAAGAACAAAGCTCGGTAAGCCTTACCTTGAAAATGACTTTCTGTACGTGGGGGTTACCCATACCGAAGATGTTATTATTGTATGCGTTTCAGAGACCCCCTTCGGCATTGACTGCGAAAGAAAAATGCGCAAAACGAAAAATCGTGACAGAATTTCGGAGCGTTTTTTTACCGAAAAAGAACGGCAATATGTTTTATCCCAACTCGACAGGGACAGAGCTTTTCTTGACATATGGGTAAAAAAAGAAGCCTATGTCAAGTACACAGGCGAGGGAATTTCAGGTCTTTGCGGCTGTGACGTCACAAAAATGAACACCTTTATCCCCGTGGAAAACGACAAAAATCTGATTATATACATCTATAAGGAAGAATGCAATGAGTGAAAATTTAATCTACGGTGCGGACATTCTCGCCTATGGTGCTGTGGGTGACGGAAAAGCCGACTGCTCCGATGCCTTTATCAAGGCAATTGAAAATGGCGAAAGTCTTATCAGTATTCCCTTCGGGACTTATCTTATAACAAAGCCCATAACACTTTTCTCCAACGTAAAGCTGCACTTTCATCCTTCGGCGTGCATAAAATTTATGCCGGCATCAAAAGACGTTCAGCATATGTTTATTTCAAAGCAAAGCGGCGGTGTGGAAATATGCGGCGGTATATTTGATATTGCCGAAAAAGCTCTTCTTGCAAGCGTCTTTGACTTTGACGGCTGTGAAAGCGTGAGAATAACCTCATGCACAATAAACGCACCTCACGCTTCGGCAAGCATTGTGCTGAAAGATACTGAAGTCTTCTGTGCAAGCGGTGTTACCTTTAACGGTATGAGCGACTGTATAAAGCTTCTCGGAAGCTGTGACGGCATAACGGTTAAAAACTGTGCTGTCAAAGCGGCATCAAATGTTTTACTACTAGGGACAGCCAAAACAAAAGCCGACATCTCAAATATTTGTGTCAGAAACATTGACGTCAGCCTTTGCGATTCGTTTTTTGAATTTCTTAACGGCTCAGCTGTCCGTGTGTCGGCTGAAAGCATTGTTGCAAGAATTTCCTTCTGCTTTGCAAACCTCTTTGACGGTTTCAATCTTGAGGACTCAGACTTTGAAGACATCAGGGCTTATCTTATCGACAGAGATCCGAACAAAGGCAAGACAAAGTGTTATTTTTCCTTTGCCTCCTGTCCCGACGGTCTTGAAATAAGAGCTTTTGAGCGTGTTTCAGATATGGAATCCATTCCCTTTGCACCTACATTTATTCTGAAAAACACAAATACAGACAAAACAAAGCTCCTAATCGACGGCATGACCTTAGACAACGTAATTGCCGCAAGAGGCAAGTCAAAAACCGTTTCAATGACAACGGCAAAGCTGTCAAATCCCGTGGGTAAGTTTATATACACCCTAGAAGTGGCCGTGGACAAAGACGACTCCTTCACTATGCCTCTTGGCGGATTTGACTATATGAGCATTAACCGGCATTGAGCCTCTGAAAGGATAAACTATGTGGTACACAACTGATTTTGACGACTACGAGCTTCTTGATGCCTCTGACGGAGAGCGTCTTGAACGCTGGAAGGATATTATACTTATACGACCTGACCCTCAGATTATATGGAAGGGCGCAAAAAAGCATCCCGCCTGGAAAAGCTACAATGCACGTTACATCCGTTCATCAAAGGGTGGTGGTGCGTGGGATGTTAAAAAGCTCTCAGGAAACGAGCTGAACGTAGGCTGGAGCATCAAAAGAAAAGAGCTTACCTTCTGTGTACGTCCCACAGGCTTTAAGCATACAGGTGTTTTTCCCGAACAAGCTTGCAACTGGGATTTTATCTACAGCAAAATTAAAAATGCAAAGCGTCCTATAAGCGTACTCAATCTTTTTTCCTATACAGGCGGTGCAACACTTGCATCGGCAGCAGCAGGAGCTTCTGTCTGCCACGTTGATGCATCAAAGGGCATTGTTGCCTGGGCAAAGGAAAATGCGGCTCTTTCGGGACTTTCCGACAAGCCAATAAGATACATTGTGGACGACTGCAAAAAATTTATCGAGCGTGAAATAAGACGAGGTCATAAGTATGACGCCATCATTATGGATCCGCCAAGCTACGGCAGAGGTCCCGGAGGCGAGGTATGGAAGTTAGAGGACGACGTTGACAACCTCGTTTCTCTTACTGCCTGTCTTATTTCCGACAATCCTTTATTTGTAATTATCAATTCCTACACGGCAGGACTTTCCGCATCAACGGTAGGATATCTGCTCCACCTTCATTTTGCAAAGCGCTTCGGCGGTAGTGTTTCCTGCGATGAGGTGGGTATTCCCGTTACCCAGACAGGTGCAATTCTCCCTTCTGGAAGCAGCGCAAGATGGGAAACAAACTAATTTTTTCACAAAGGAGGAAGCCTTTTTGAACAACGATAACAACAATACTTCCCCATCGGGAGGAAATATTGACGATATACTTGATATTCTTCAGAAAAGAAAGTCTCAGGACATAATGGATGGCAAGGCAGATAAAGCAGAGCCTACAAGAGTCGATCATCAGATTGTAAAAAATCCTGCACCCTTACAGCCTGAGAAAAAGAACGCGCCTGTTCCTGTACCTAAAGCTGAGGTTAAGGACGAAGGAGTAAAAACCTACTCTCCCCCTGTAAAGCCCTCATCACCTGTGCAAAAAACAGTTCCCGTTTCTTCAAATCTGACACAGCAGGTACCGTCTGCTCACCTATCAAAGCCTGCCACACCTACAAATCCAAGTGTCAACCGCACACCATCGAGCAGTACTGCTTCAATGCGTAACAGCGGCGGTATCAGCCTTAGCGACTTTGACAACAAGGAATACGAAAAGCAGAGCAAAATCAAGACCAAAGGAAAAGGCTTCACTTTCCCCGGCTGGCTTAAGGTTTTACTTTACCTTATTATAGTTGTGGGTATCAGCGTATTTCTTTCCATCACTGCCATCAAGGTGGGCAACGATGTTTTTGCCTTTGTGAAATCGGATGACCAAATAACTGTTGAAATTCCCGAAGATGCAACCCTCAAAGACGTTGCTCATATTCTTTACGAATCAGGCGTTATTTCATACCCATCTGTCTTTGAAATGTACGGCAAAGGAAAAATTGAGGACAGCTACTATCTTACAGATGAATTTACAACAGGTGCCCACATTGTAACTCCTATGATGAACTACGACAAGCTGCTCTCGGCTCTTTGCGTTTCATCTTATGACAAGAGTGTTGTAAGAATCACTATCCCTGAAGGTCTTGATGTTCCAGACATTCTGGATTTATTTGAGGAAAACGGTATAATGACAGCAGATGCAAGAGATGAGTATATAAAACAGCTTCAAGAATTCGAGTACGAGTATGACTTTATAACAAAGCTCACCGAGGAAGGCTCTCTCTCCGATGAAAACAGAAAATACCGTCTTGAAGGCTATCTCTTCCCCGACACCTATGATTTTTACAAAAACGAAAATCCCACAGCCGCTATTGACAAGCTGCTTTCCAATTTTAACAAAAAGTTCAGCGATGAAATGTATGAGCGTGCAAAAGAGCTTGGTATGACAGTTGACGAGGTTATAACCCTTGCTTCAATTATCGAGGCTGAGGGTGACTCGCCTTCAAACTTTGCAAAAATATCCTCCGTTTTCCATAACCGTCTTAATGACAAAAGCGGAAGATTTATGTTCCTAAATTCCGATGCAACCACTCTGTACGCATACAACATTGCAGGCCACGACAAGAAGGTGCTTTCGGGAGGCGACACCGACTTTGACCATCCCTACAACACCTACAAGATAAAAGGACTTCCTCCCGGACCTATATGCAACCCCGGTATGGAGGCTATTTACGCAGCCCTCTATCCCGACACTACAAATTACTTCTACTTCTTAACTATGTCCAACGGCGAAACGGTATTTGCTCAGACCGAGTCTCAGCATCTTAATAACATTGCCCGTTCCAACCGTCTTGCCAAAGAAAACGCACAGTAAATTTCACAACAAGGAGCATTATTTTGAGAAGACCTGAAATTTTATCCCCTGCAGGCAACTTTGAAAAAATGAAGTTTGCCATACTTTACGGTGCAGATGCCGTGTATCTTGCAGGTGACAGCTTCGGTATGAGAGCCGCAAGCGACAATTTTTCAAACGACGAGCTTATAGATGCCGTAAAATACGCCCACGTGAGAGGTGTCAAGGTTTACGTGACGGTAAACGTTCTTCCGCACGAAGAAGAGATAGCACCTTTACGTGAGTATTTAGCTTTTCTCGAAAGCGACGTAAAGCCAGATGCGCTGATTATTTCAGACCTTGGTGTTTTTTCCTTAGCAAAGGCATACTGCCCGTCATTAGAGCTTCACATTTCAACACAGAGCAGCACAGTAAACTCCGAGGCTTGCAAGATGTGGCAGAATCTTGGTGCGACAAGAATTGTTCTTGCAAGAGAGTTATCTCTTTCGGAAATAAAGAAAATTCGCGACAGTATTCCTTCATCCTTAGAGCTTGAAGCCTTTGTTCACGGTGCAATGTGTGTTTCATATTCGGGAAGATGTCTTCTTTCAAACTTCTTCTCGGGACGTGATGCCAACCGAGGCAAATGTGCACAACCCTGCAGATGGGAGTATTTTGACAAGGCACAGTACGCCGAGATTTTCGAGAAAAAGCGTCCCGACGAGATTGTTTCTCTTGTGGAGGACCAAAGAGGAACGTATATGTTCTCCTCCAAGGATATGTGCATGATTGCCCATATTCCCGAACTTGTAAAGGCAGGCATTGATTCCTTTAAAATCGAAGGCAGAGTAAAAAGTGCCTACTACACAGCAGTCACCGCAAACGCCTACAAAACAGAGCTTATGCGTTATATAGAAAATCCCGACGGCTACGTATTTGACGAGGATTTTCTTACAGAGCTTACAAGCGTCAGCCACCGTGAGTACGGCACAGGCTATTTCTTCGATACACCCAGCGAAAACGCACAGATAACAAAGGACGGCGGTTACATCCGCGACAAGGCATTTCTTGCCACCGTTGAAAGCTATGACGAAAATACAGGCAGAGCTATTCTCTATCAGCGTAATAAGGCTGTAAACGGTGAGGAATGTGAATTGGTTTCTCCCGGCGTTAAAACAAGACCTCTAACACTTTGGGATATGCGTGATATGGATGGTAACCCAATTGACTCTGCTCCTCATCCGCAGATGAGATTTTCCGTAAAAGCACCGTTCCCGCTGAAGTACGGGGATATTGTGAGAGGGAAATAGTTAGTTTATGTAACGCAGGGGTACGGTCGCTTTTTGAAAAAAGCTCCGCAAAAACTTTAATATAAACGCAAAAAACAAGCTGTACTGTTTGCAATATGAGCATTCAGTACAGCTTTTCACTTTATTTTATTTTTTTTGTAAACGGCGACAGCCAAAATTAAGTTCTTTTGGTTACTTTTCTTTCAAGAAAAGAGACAAAAACCACACACAAACTAACTTTCTGTTCCCATTGCGGCATAAAGTATGCCGATTTTTCCGCTTTCATAGGTAAGACCGCCCTGAAGATAAACGGTATAAGGCTCGTTACAAGGTGCATCGGCGGAAAGCTCAATGGAAGAGCCCTGAGTAAAAGCTCCTGCCGCCATAATAACGTCAACGGCATAGCCCGGCATTGGGTAAGGCTCGGGTGAGGCAAAGGAATCAACGGGGCTTCCGCTTTGAATACCGCAGCAGAATTTTATAAGCTTTTCACGTGTTTTCATACTGATTGTCTGGATAATGCAATGTCTTTCCTCAGTAGACTTGGGGCTTGTTTCATAGCCAAGATTTTCATATACACGGGCAGCTAAAATGGCCGTTTTAATGCTCTGGCAAACGGTATGAGGTGCATAGAAAAGACCTTTGTACATACTTTTATTCTGACCGAGAGAAGCTCCGCACTCCGTTCCGATACCGGGACAGGTAAGACGGTAGGAGCAAAGCTCAACGGCTTTTTTTGTGCCTGCGATATATCCTCCGCTTTCAGCCATTCCCCCACCGGGATTTTTGATAAGAGAACCCATAACCATATCAGCACCATAGTATGTAGGCTCGTGCTCATCGCAAAATTCGCCGTAGCAGTTATCAACGATTACAAATACGTCGGGATTTATCTCGTGGCAAGCTTTGGCGGTAACACCAATTTCCTCGGCGGAAAGTGTCTTTCTTATTGCATAGCCCTTTGAACGCTGAAGGAATACTACCTTTACGTCCTTATGCTCTTTAAGATAGTCAAGCACCACAGGCAGGTCAATGCAACCGTCCTTCATTTCTATCTGATGATAGTTTACGCCGAAATCACGAAGACTCCCCGTTCCTTCTTCGCCTCTGATGCCTATTACCTCTTCAAGTGTATCATAAGGCTTTCCCGTTACCGAAAGAAGCGTGTCACCGGGACGCAGAAGTCCAAACAGACCGATTGCAAGCGTCTGCGTTCCCGAAACGATATTATGTCTTACAAAGGCATCCTCCGCCTCAAACACACGGGCATAGATTTTATCAAGCATATCTCTGCCCTTATCGTCATAGCCGTAACCGCTTGTGCCTGCAAAGTATGAATCGCTTACTTTATATTCACGAAAGGCATCCAGCACTTTTTTTTGATTGTAAAAGGCTATTGTCTCTACCCTTTTGAAAACGCCCTCGTCTACAAGCTCTTTTTCACTTTTTTCTATTAGTTCCTGTACATTTATCATTCTCTTTACCTCTTAAAGCTTATTTAGCTGTTTCAACATTGCCGTTTTAAGTATAGCACTTTGTGTTTTGCCGTCCTTAATTTCTCCCGACAGCACCATTTCCAACGCCTTATCAAAGGGGATTTTCACAAGGTCGAGAAATTCATCATCGTCGGGAGCTGTTTCACCGTAGGACAAATTATCTGCGTAAAAAATATATATCACTTCATTTGTGTAACCTGGTGTAGGATAAAATTCCCCAAGGAACACAAAATGACTACTTTCTGCTCCCGTTTCCTCACGAAGCTCACGCTTTCCGCACTCAAGCGGCACTTCATCATAGCTATCGCGCTTGCCTGCAGGTATTTCAAGTATTTCCTCCATATAAGGATAGCGGAACTGGCGCACCATAAGCACTTCACCTGCATCGGTAAGAGGAAGCACACACACGCCGCCTCTGTGCTCTACCACCTCACGGCTTGCCGTTTTGCCGTCAGGAAGCAGTGCTTCATCACGTCTAACGTTTATAATTCTGCCGTTAAAGACATATTCTTTTTTCAGAGTTTTTTCGGTAAGCTTCATTTTTTTCTCCTCACTTAATAATCAAAATCTGGAACGTATTCTTTTACGGCGCTGGATTTATCCTGTATAAAACCAAGGGCGAAATTCATACTTCTCACCCTTTCAACCACCTTCATATATTCGAGGGTTGTAGTTTTTCGGTTGATTTCAGGATATTCCTTCGCCTTATGTGACGGAAAATACTGGCTCATTATGCTTACAGCCGCCTTACTCACATCAATATAAGCTTCGAGCCCGTCAAAAACCGCTATGCTGTCCTTATAAAGCGACGGCATAACAAGGTGTCGTATAATTGTGCCTTTAAGCATTTTTCCGTCCTCACGAAGCTGTGGTTTGCCTATCTGTTTTATCATTTCATCCACAGCCAAAGAGGCTACCGAAAAATAATCGGCACAGCAGGAATATTTTGCGCTGATCTCTGATGAATAATATTTCACATCGGGCAAATAAATATCTATGTAACCGCAAAGCTTTTGCAATGTTTCAACCTTTTCGTATCCGCCTGTGTTATACACAACAGGTATACTCAGCTTATGCTTTACTTTATCGAGTGCCTCCACTATTTTATCTGCATAATGTGTGGGTGTTACCAAATTTATATTTTCTGCTCCCAAATCCTGAAGCGACAGCATTTCACGGCAAAGTGTATCTATGTCAACGTCCTTGCCCTGCGTCTTTGACGAAATTGTATAATTCTGACAGTAGACGCACCCCATATTACAGCCTGCAAAGAAAATTGTTCCCGAGCCGCTTTTATGTGAAATACAAGGCTCCTCCCACATATGAAGTCCCACACGTGAAATTCTTATTCTATCCGAGCTTTTGCAGAAGCCCATAACCTTTTCCCTGTCAACGCCGCAGTTTCTCGGGCACAGATAACAT
This sequence comes from Eubacteriales bacterium, assembly GCA_045646465.1. Lineage (GTDB taxonomy): Bacteria > Bacillota > Clostridia > Oscillospirales > CAG-382 > UMGS1387. Next base: position 16,353 of record JAZRKT010000122.1, read on the forward strand.
TTTTCGGACATTTTACTACCCCGCACACATTTATCTATTTTATTATACTACACCAAAAGCAATCTTACAAGCACATTTTTTACAATTATTAACGCAATTTTTTATTGTTTTAGAGCAATTTGCAAGATTTACAAAAAAACTCAAAAAAATTTTTAAAAAAGCTTGACAATTTACTTTTCTTTTGCTATAATATACAAGCGCGGTTGAGAGACCGTAGGCATTACGGCGGATTAGCTCAGTTGGCTAGAGCATTCGGTTCATACCCGACAGGTCGTTGGTTCAAGTCCGACATCCGCTACCAGCCGTCGAATTATCGGCGGCAAATGCGGCCCGTTGGGCAAGCGGTTAAGACACGGCCCTTTCACGGCTGTAACATGGGTTCGATTCCCGTACGGGTCACCAACAAAAAAGTCACTTTTGTCTACCAAGACAAAGGTGACTTTTTTGAATGATGTTTGCCTAACGGCAAATGATGACGCTTACGCTAATGATGTTTCCTTCGGAAATGATGTCGGCTTCGCCTAATGTTATTTGCAAACATCGCATCATTGCGAGTAAAACGAGCAACATCATTTTGCGCAAAGCGAAAAACATCATATCGCTACAGGCGATGCTTCATTGAAAATATAGAATTTTATGGTATAATTAGTTTGACAAATGAGAATTTGCAAAACTGACAGCAAC
>JAZRKT010000123.1:0-20812 GCA_045646465.1 Eubacteriales bacterium
ACTTGAATTTATCTTACTTAGGCTCACTATCTGTAATAACGTAAAAACCTTCTTGAATTGCAGAAATCGTTGCGATGGAGCATACAGCTATGGCAATGTACTTCAATTCCACGAAGGATATCGTCAACGGCAACAGGAACAGCAGTAGTCCTGTTGCTTTGTTCATAATTGTGTGCAGGGATATAAACTGTTTTTTAGAAACATATCCCCATACGATATTACTGACTTTGACAAATGCAATCACACCGCCCCATATCCATAACCATTGAGGAATATGGATTATTGACAACAATTTAATCAAAGATGCTGTTACAAATACAAAGTCGGCTGCAGTATCCATCTTAGACCCCAATTCGCTGGTGCTGTGTGTCTTTCTTGCGATAGTGCCGTCAATCATATCACTAAAACCACAAAGGAGATATATGATATAAAATCCCGCTGAAAACACAGGAAAGAACAGCAATAAAATACTGCCAAGAATACGGCAACCCGTAAGTATATTTGCTATGTGTTTTACCATCTGTTCACCTGTAAATTTTAGTTTATCAAACCCATTATATCATAAAAATTGAGACCCCACAGCAAGATGATTCTGCTGTAGTTTCTTTGTCTTTGTTTAGTTTTCAGCAGAGCATTTATGCTTCTGTTTCTGCTTTTTTTGAAGCGATTTACGTCAGATTTACGTAAGACGCTATTTTTTGAAGTTTCAAAATCTCGAACCCCCTTGATTTACAAGGCTTTTCGGGGATGTGAGATTATTCCCACTCGACTTTCGATTTTTTAATCACCGTGATTTTCGTTACTTTTTCGTGATTTTATTATCCACATTTTTCATTTTTCATCGTGGTGATTTTATTTCCGAAAGTTTTTGTACTCAAATTGTACTCACAACATTATTCCACACAATCCTCAAGTATTCCTATTAACACCTCATTTATCAATGTTATATACCAAAAATAGTACAATGTCAATATTTTGCGATCAAAATGCATTAAATAAAACTAATTAAGGACATACCGCATTCTACATACGGTATGTCCTTTGAAATTCTTTTGCCTTACTAATTCGCTTCCATAAATCTCTGCAGTATAGCTGCAACTTCAGCTCTTGTTGCATTATCTTTTGGAGCAAGTATGCTTTCGGACTTACCGTTTATAAGACCTGTGCCAACTGCCCAATTCATTGAAGATACTGCATATTCAGAAATCTCGTCTGTATCTGCAAAATGGAGATTCTCTTCTAATGTTACGGCATCCATACCCTTGTACTGTGCGTAGCGGTACATAATAGCCGCAATCTGCTCACGGGTAATATTGTCATTCGGTGCAAACTCCGTTTCTGTTACACCATTTACAATGCCGTTCTGCTTCGCCCAAGAAACTGCATTTGCATAATAAGCACCCATATCAACATCAGAGAAAGGAATACTGCGGTTTGTGGAAGGTTCATTCTCCATACGATAGAGAACAGTTACAAGCATTGCACGTGTAAGGTTGCCATTCGGTGCAAACGTTTTTGTGTCTATACCTTTCATAAGTCCATTCTCAAGAACATAGTCAACATCAAGATGATACCAAAGCGTTACATCCAAATCATCAAAGCTCTTTGATGGGCAGTTGTGTGTGTCTGGATTTTCTTCTTTCTCATCATTAACCTTTTCCCACTTTGCATAAAGAGTGATGTTCTTTGTTATTTTGCTGTCAAAGTCATAAGCAGTTGTAAATTCTTCGTCTGCAAACCAACCATCAAACTTGTAGCCTTCTTTTTTTGGAACAGTAGGTTCTGCAATCTTTGAGTTTCTTGTAACAGTTTTGCTTGCAATTTCGCTTCCGCCGTCTGTATCAAATTTAACAGTATAGCGAGTTACTCCACCACCGGAACTTGACCGAACAGTGTCATAAGCCACAGCATAAGTCGAGAATTTTGAAGAATAAATATAAAAGCAATTATTAGCTGCATCTATAAAGCATTTGCCGTCAACATACGGTGCAGTAGCTTTTGCTTCAAGTTGTGCAAGTTCTTCAGGTATACCATTATGGCATCTGTAAACCTTGATATTTGTTTTTCTCGAAAAGTCATAAGGCAGTTTTATTTCAATTACACTTGACGCATCTGTAACGTAACCGCCTGTAGATTTCTCAAGCGTTATGTCATAGAAAATGAAATTGTCCGGTGCATCTGTAATATCTTTGATTGCAGTTTGCTCTGTATCGCCCTCGGCAATCGGTTCAGTCCGAACAACAAGTTTAATATCTGTTTCCTCAGCCTTCGCAATATCGTTCAATCCCTCTGCTTCTAATTCATCAACGTGGTCTTCGTGATCTGAAACTGTTCCTTGTACCCATTTTGCATAAAGTGTTTGGGTTTCTGTAAAGGTATTTGCAAAATCCCACTTAGTTGTAAGAGCATCATCCGCGTACCATGCAATAAATTCAAAACCTTCTTTTGTAGGTGCATCAGGTGCTGTTATTGTCTGATTATATTCACAGGTCTGACTGTCAACAGCAGAGCCTCCGTTTGAAGCAAAAGTTACGGTAATCAATGCTCCGTCAGCGACTACAAGTTGATTATCGGGGCTCGCAAGATAACCATCAGTCTCTTTATATCTTACAAGATACGTTTCTGCCGCAAGGTCTGCAATTTCTGTTCCAGTAATTGCAATATAGTCTGCATCACCCTGCTTTTTATATTCCATGGCATCTGTAACACCTGTTATTTTACCATCATTTTTGCCTTTGATTGTTTCGCCGACTACCGCAGGTGTTTCCGGTGCAGACTGGTTAGCCTTTGAAAGTGTTAATGTAACAGGCATTGAATAGTCTGCCATATTAGTATTTCCAACATATTTTGCAGAAAGTGTTATGCTTCCACCTATGGGGAGTACACCCTCTGTCGTATCAACTGTCATTGTATAGTAGCCTTCACCGTCAGCAGAAGCTGCGTCTGAAACCTGTGTGTCGCCCAAATAAAGTGCCATTTGATTTTCCGTAGGATCCGAAACAGACATAAGCATCATAAGTGAAGGTACAGCGTTACCTGTCGCCTCAGGTTTAACCTTAACTGTGATTGTGTCGCCATAGGTGAAGGCGGTTGATTCCGAACCACCGTTTAACACTTTTACATCTGTAAACTCTGTTCCGGATTGGACAATACAGAATATAATTGTCTTTTCAGCAGTTTCTGTTCCATCTGCCCATTTGTAGTTTGCGCTGTCTTTAAGCGTAAGTACAACATCATACTCGTCGACAGCTATTCCGCCTTCGTTTGTTGTGACGATATAATCCACCGTATCGGAAATATCAGCCACAAGATTTTCGCCTGTATAAAACTTTGATGAAACTGTCGGAACTGCAACAGATGCTTTGGCAATCGCAACGGTCACGGCATCACTCCAGCTACTGTTTATTGAGGAACCGTCAGATACCGTTACCTTGCAATAATATGTACCGGAATCAACAACATTTTTTACTGAATATGTTGCCGAGGTTGCACCATCCATTTCGTTTTCCTCGGCTTTTCCACCTTTGTACCATTGGTAAGAGTAACTGAGATTTGAAGCAGAATTAGCGGTGACACTTATCTCGTGGCTTGCTCCGTCATAATCTGCGGTATAACCTTCAGCACCGCTGATTGTCGGAGCATTTAACGTCCATTTTGCATAGAGTGTCTTATCATCAGTTATTTTGGAGAAATCAAAAATAAAATCATCCCAATATCCGCATTCCGGCGTAGTGTACCAACCACCGAATGTATAACCTTGTGCTGTCGGTGCAGGAGAAGGTTCTGTTGCATAGGTGCCGGTTTCAACCGACTGTTCCTCAACCTGCGTACCGTGTCCCTGCATATTAAAGGTAACGGTATATTTTACGGGTGCATAAACGAGTTGCACTTTGCCTTCAGTTGCGTCATACTGCTTGGTATAATTAAAACCGCTGGTATAAGTAAAGTAGGCACTAAGGTCGCTTGTGCATCCCGTCGCAATCGTTGTAACTGCAGCAGGACTCTCACCCGAAGACACCGGGAACTTCGGCGTAATATCCAGTTGTGCACCTGCAGTAAGTCCGCCGGCACCCACAACAACGGCATCGTTGCTTGAATAAATGTTTTTAGTAAAAGAACTCATCTTATTTTGATAACTTGTATCGGCGGTATTGGAATTTTCGTTACCGTTTACTACCGGTGCACCTGCAACCTCCATGGCACCCTTGATAAATACACCGCCGCCGAGAGAAGACGCTGTGTTTCCGGTGATTTCTCCGCCGTACATGTAGAAAGTTGCATTTTTACCATCAGGCTGGTCCACATACACTCCGCCACCCTGCGTAGCGGTATTGCCGGTAATTTTACCGTTATACATGGTAAATGTCTTTTTTACATTTATAGCTCCACCATAGATGTTTTTAAACCCTGAAATGGAACCTGCCTCCGCCTTGCAGTCTGTCAATGTAAAATTCAGATCTGTTGAGCCAGGAATAAAGGAAACATTGCTGCTACCGGTATATATGATATCATATCCGTTAAGACAAAGAACGATGTCTCTTGATTTTGTAAATTCCCACTTGGAGCTTACTTCAATATCATCTGTCAGATAATAATAACCGCTATACTTGTCCTTGGTGAAATCATCTGCGCTGATGATTGGAGTCCATGTATGATTTTCTTCTGAGTGATTGCCAATGTTTTTGTGTATCGCACCGCAGACGCAGTGGGTGTGCGGTAATATCTTCTTTTTGAACGTCACGTTAACGGTAACATCCTCACCGGGCATGGTAAACTTGCCATCGGTCACAGTAACATTGCCGCTTTCACCGGTTACGGTGATGTTTTCTAACTCATAGCCATCGTCGGGAGTAGCCACGATGGTGACTTCCTCATCTTCGATAGCGGTGGCAGGAACATTTAAGGAGCCGTTTTCGGTAGCCGCCTTGGTAATGTTGTATGAAACGGGAGGAGCCGCCTTTTCCACAAAGCTCAGCTCGCCCTTGGCGCTGTCATATACAATCTCGTATGCGTCGTCGGCGGATATGGGCATATATTTGAAAGAAGATTCCCAACCTGTAGCAAAAACACCGGGAGCATAGGGGGCAAATTTAATTACACAATAAGGCTTCGATGAAAAATGAATTTTGGCATCTTCGTTATCCAGTTTGATGGTCTTGTTTCCTGCGGAAGAAAAATCCGCATAATCGCCCATCGTAATCGGGCCGTAAACGTGTACATCGGCATCATTTCCCATTTGTCTCAGTAAAGGGTAACGGCCGCTGCCAAGCATTGCGGTACCATATACGTTAAATCTGGCAGATACAATACCGGGCTCATCGGCACAATCGCAGACATACATGGTCACGCCAACGGGAATGGTGATGTCATTTATGCTTTGTCCGTTCAGGCAAAGATACACTGTCGCCGTGCCGGAGCCAATTGAAGGATTAAAGCCAATGCTTCTCATATTATTGCCGAGCACAAAATAGTATGTATTTCCGCCAGTCAGTCTGGGATTTGTGGAAGCTCCGATGTTTCCGTCAATCACCACAAAGTTTTCCCATGCTCCGTCACATTCATCGTGACCACATCTATGTGTATGAGTGGGAACAATAACTTCCGCCTCAACAACAACCGTTGCAACATTGGATCTTACAGTATTAGCATCTTCCATACTGAGTGTGCAGTAATAGTAGTAAGTACCCGGTGCCAGATTTTCAGGAATAGTAAAGCTTGAACCGGTTGCACCTTCGATTAAGGTGCCATTGAAATTGACACCTGTGTTGCTGCTGTACCACTGATAATTTAATGATGCACTGCTTCCGTTTGCAACCGAGCCTGCTACTGTAAGAGCACCTGAAATTTTGCCTTCTGTTAATTTTGTGCTTGCAGCAGGTTGAGTTGCGATAGAAATAACAGGCTTTATGGGAGCCTCTTCCACTTTAAGATATGTTACGTTCTCTATAGCAATGTTTTTACCGCCTGCATTCCTTACAGGTGCCTGGGTTCCCAGAGTAAGTTTATACTCCTTATCATTTGGGTAAAGGTACATTGATTTGTTTGAGGTAGCAACTGTACTTGTGATTTCCAACGTAGGAATGATACTGTTTGCCGCTTTTGTTAATTGCCAGTTATTTGCATCAGTAATATACATTCCGTACTTGCATCCCGAAATTTTAAGAGAGCCGTCTCCATTCAATGAAAAATTCGAATCTGTAACGATACCGTAGGCAGGCGTATTTTTGGCAACAATCGTATTTGTTCCGGTAACGTTAGCACTTAAATGATAATAACCACTATGGTTTTCATAAGGATAGTTTTCAATATCAATAATACCTCTGTCAGAGGAATGTGCCGAACCTTCGTAGGAAAAGTTGTTCAAATTCAGCTCCCAAACGTATGTGCTTGTCGGAGTGAAGGAAACTGTTCCGTCGCCAAAGACATCATCTTGGTTAAGTCTTGTAACTCTTGTTGTACCAATCCAGACATCGTATGGCTTTTCAGCTACAACAAAATTTTCGTAGAGGGGGTCTTCTACTATAAAAGGATCGTTCTGCGAGCCGGTGCCTGCATACACGAAATAATCTGAAAGCGTTTTGTCGTTATCCCAGTTTGTAACAACTCTGCCGTACTGAACATCCGGCCAGTTACCCACCATAATGCTTGCAGGGCCATCGCCGTCTGCAGGTTCATAGCCATAGTAAGAAACAGAGCTGTGACTGGAAGGATTCTCAATATAAATATCCGCGTGATAACCATTTAACACGGGTGATCCGGAAAGCTTAAACGGCACCATCTCAGAAACACCATTTAAGCGTTGAATTGCATATCGTCCGGTGAAGGTACCTCCGGAAATAGCAGCCCTACAGTTATCGAGCGTTACGGCAACGCCATAACCGGTAGCTGTAAAGGTACCGCCGGAAATATTAAGATCCGACTCATAGCTTATTGCCCTGACGGTATCACCGCCGGACTTAATCGTGCCTCCGTTGCCGCTATCGATAATCGTAAGTCCGCCCTTGTAAAGTATCACGGATGCATCCTGCATATCCAACGTTTTACCATTCAAGTCAAGCGTAAAATACGTATTTGTAAGCTCAAACATCAGGGGGTTATAAAACGTCAGGTCCTTTAAGATTTTGATTGTTCTGTCGCTGTATTCGTAATTTCCCGCACCCAGTACAGTATCAAAATCGCTTGTACCTGTGATCAGACCGCCTGTGGCAGTTCCTGAGGTGCTATTTGCAAAAACCACAGTAGGCAGCACTGTGCTGAGCATTACAATTGCAAGCAACACACTTAGAATTCTTTTACTTTTCATAATCGATTTCCTTTCATTTTTTATATCTGTATAAATTTCATTATTTACCATTAACCGCTTTGCTTAAATTTTCGGTTTTTCTCATTATGACATACGCTGTAGAGCATTTCACCGGGTGGCTTACTGCGCACGCTTTTGATAAATTCATCCTTCCTAAATTCAGCATAGGTGCAATAAAAGCAATCACGCTCAGAGCTTGCATAGCAGGGTGCGGAATCCTTTTTCCACAAAGGACAACTGTCAAGCTCCGATACAATAAGGTATCCGTCATTGGTATATTTTGAAGTACTCACTTTTACGCCTCCGTTTCGCATTTATATATAAGATTATAACAAAAAACTCCCCAAAATGGGGAGTTTGGCATATATTGCAGTTTTTTGGCACGGATTGAAGTTTAAGAAAAAAATCAAGTTATACAGCCTTTTATTCTGCTTTGGAATTTGCCTTTCCGCCATAGCTTTCCGACTCCTCAATAAGGAGGGCACGGAGCTTTTCGGGAGAAAGCCTTTTTTTCTGCAGATAACTAACAGCTGCCGCCGTTACCCTTGCTGCCGCAAAGGAAGATCCATTTTCCTTTTTGCTTTTACCGCTTAAAGTGGCGACTTTTATATCCTCTCCGGGAGCAAATACATCTATCCAAGGGCCTCTTTGCGAAAATTCCGCAATATCCTTACCTTTTGCATCAAGCGACCCTACTGCAACAACGGTATCATATGCCGCAGGAAAATAGACCTGTCCGGGATTTTCTGCATAGTCATTTCCAGCAGATGCCACTACCAGCACGCCCTTTGCTTCAGCATATTCTATGGCATTGCGGACAGCTTCTTTATCCAATACCAGACCGGAGCTGATGTTAATGATATCGCAATCGTAAACATCCACCGCATCTGTTATCATTTGTGCATAAGTCGCGTTGTCCACAAAGGAAATTTTTCCGCGGTCATATACGTTGCTTACCAAAGGAACCAGGATGACATCGGAGGAGTGTTCGAGAATCACGGACGCAACAGCAGTGCCGTGTCCGAAAGTGTCCTCAGTTGTGCCTTCAGGTATAAGATAGTTATGTCCCTCAGAAATATAATCTTTCGGAATAGCTTTAGTAGAAATTCCCGTATCTATAATTGCCACTTTGACTGTCTGCACCGGTACTTTTTCTTTTTCTTCACCTGTACACGAAACGAAGAATACGGCAATAGAGATAAATAAAAGTGCGATTATTTTTTTTACAAATGGATTCATAAGAATCTCCTTAACACACGTATTACAAAGGTGTCGGAAAAATCCGACACCTTTGCTTTTGGGGATCAATACATATCGTAGAAGTTTCCGCTAAGAGGCTTGATACTAGCCAGCTTATCGTTAAGCTCGGGCGTGATGTCAATGTTACCCGTTACCGTACCGGTAAAGGTAAGAGTATTTGTGCCGTAGCCCGAAACATACTTCCAATTGTTCGCCGGCAGACCGGAGATGGCGCCAACGCTCACATTAGAGGCACTATTAACGATCTCGTCGAAGAGAACGGTGATAGTAATCTTATCGCCGGGCTTATACTGACTGAATGCCATACGTGCCAATCCCGTCTGCTTGGGTTCAGCGCCGTCGTAAGGCTTGGTATAGGCTGTAACAGAACCTGCCGTCCACTTATTGGGGGATGAGCCGCTTGTAGCATACTGCAATCCGATTTCGGTAGTAGATGATGGCATTGGAACAGCAAATAAGCCGTTGTCATTATTAATAGACTTGTAATAATTGCTATCAATAGTATATGTATTCAACTTGAGATTGCCCTGGGTCTTCTTAGCAGGCAAGTGAAGCTTTGAGAACCAGTAACTCATAAGGTTATCGCCTTCACCATCGTATTTCCAATAACCGATAACTTTTCCGCCATACCACAGGTTAATCTCCTGGAAGCATTCTTCGTTCTCTTGAAGGTCTATATTTGTATAGAAGCCAAGCTGTGCACCTACAAGGCCAAGATAAAGCTTTTGTGCTAATGTATAGCTGCTCGCAAGACCGATCTTTCCGGCAACAGTTGTAGCGCCGCTAAATTCAAAGCCGTTATTTGTTACCGTGATACTGCTTGAGAAGATTTTATTTTCAGCCCAATCGCCGTATACATTATTCATTTTGTAGGTATCGCCTTGTTTGAGGGTGTAACGACAAGATGTATTACTTCCCATCTCACCTGTATAAGCGGTATGAACTGTATTTACTACCTTGTAAATTTCAGTATCAAAGTAACGGTCTATACCGTTTGTGTAAGTTGCGATATCCTTATCTCCTACCCAGTAGCCTATCTGATGAACTGTGAAGGTCTTGGAGAAGGTGCTCTTGTCAAACGTTGCATATACATCCTCACCGCCAACGTGGATGAAGTGAATGCGCGCCGCAGTTCCGCCGTATGCCGTACCGTTTACAGTTCTGTAGTATACATACTGCGGATCTTCTGTAGCCTGCGTTCCTGTGGGTAAGGTTCTCTCTATTGCGTAGGTTGCTGCTGTACCCGTAGTAGTGTCATTTGCAGTAGTTACGAGTCTAAGAGTAAAGATACCGCCGTGTGCCCACTTAGCCTGATAGCTGCGGTCACCGATGCTTGACTTAAGGATTGTTGTAACCTTGTTACCTGATGCGTCGAACCAACCAAGGAACTGATATCCTTCCTTAATGTCCGTAGGAGCCTCAAGGGTGATATCGTCGGTCCATACGTTGTAGCTTGACGGGTTGTTGTGTACAGTTGCACCTGTACCGATAGAGTACGTGATGGAGTACTCATTAACACCCCAGATAGCGTACAAGGTAATATTTCCGCTGGGAGCAAGACTGCATACAAGCTGTCCGTCGGTATACAAAGGCTCTGTAGCGTTTTCATCCGTATGCCAGCCAAGGAAGGTGTGTCCCTTATATGAGAAGCTCATTTCCTTGAAAGGCTTAAGGTTTGTGTTAGAGCCGTAAACCATAAGCTGAGTTGCTGTACCGAGGGGACTTCCGTCACGAAGATTGTTGTTGAACGTAACGGAATAGGGATTTGCATCCCACTTAGCGTAAACATTGATGTTATACGCACCGTTTACCGTATAGCTTCCCGTGATGGGCTTTGTAAGCATTTCGTCGGCATACCAGCCTGCGAAATTATAGCCAACACGAGTGCCAACGGGAGGTGTAATTACAAGAGTATCGGAATCTACAGTAAACTCTGTGGGATTATCAGGATCATTTTCTGCCTCGAACAGATTCTGGTAAGATACTTCGTATACTACAAGTTCCCAGACACCGTAGAGGTGAACTGTTCCTCCTGCAACGTCAGTAAGATTCTGCAGTTTTGCACCGTTTGTGTAAATAGCATCTCCATTAGCTTCCGTTGCCCAACCCACAAAGTTGTAACCCTTATAGGTCGCTTTATGTCTGGTGAGTTCCTGCTTAACGTCGTAGGTGAATTCCTGAGTAATAGTATCCTGAGTATTATTGTTGATATGCATTACTACATTATATTTGTTTGCTTCCCACTTAGCATAGAGGGTAATATCTCCTGAGCTTCCGCCTGCAATTGCTGAAATTTCCTCTTCAAAAGCTGCATTATTATACCACCCCTTGAATGCGTAACCCTTCTTTGTGGGTGCTGCAAACTGGACGTCCTGACTCTCTGTTGTATAGAAAGTGGGGTTATCCTCATTATTTTCGCCTCCGTCAAGTTTATAACGGATTGTAAATGTAGTAAGTTTCCACTGGCTTATGAATGAAAGATTCTTGTCGGGCATTATTTCAGGAACCTCTGCTCCCCAGCCACCGAATACGTAACCTTCTTTGGTTCCTGCATCAGGTGCTACGATAGCTGCGCCGTAATCAAGGTTCTGTTCTTCAATAAGTGCACCGTTTTCACGATAGAACGTTACTTTATAAGTATTTATCTTCCAGTGTGCCTCATACGTGCGGTTTTCAATGGCTCCATCAAGAATTACATCGTGGACCGGTTCGTCCTGTCCTTCCCATGTCCAGCCTATGAAGCTATGACCTTTCTTGGTAGGTTCTTTGATAACCACAAGCTGTTCTACATTGTATTTCAGAGGATTCTGAGAGGAATTTGTGCCGTCGTTCAATTCATAACCGATAGTATAGGTTATGATATCCCACTGTGCATACAATGTATGATTTTCCGCGGTGTTCATACGAGTGTCTTCGCTGATTCTGTCACCGCCCGTAATGTCTGTATACCAGCCTGCGAACGTATAACCCTTCTTTTCGGGCTCGGGTAACGTTCCGTAAGATTCATCAAACGTGCACGTCTTACTGCTGATTGCCACACCGTCTCCCTTGTCGAACGTAACGTTATACTTATTCGCTGTCCAGATCATTTCATAGACAAGGTCTTTTGCAGGCATAGTGTGTGCGGGGGTTATATCCCAGTTTCCGGTGTAGCCTGTCTTGGTCAATACGGGGGCTGTAATAACCTCTCCGTAGCTTATCTCCCCTTCGGTATAGCTGTTGATTACTTCACCATCGTTAAGATTCCATTCAAGAGTGTAAGTGTTTCTGGTATACATATATTCCACTACGTTCTTTTCGGAATCACTTGTTATAGTGACGTCTTCACTATCGGGTGATGTGAAACCTTCATATGTTTTTACTTCAGGAGTAACGGTTTCATCCATGGGAGCTGTTGCCACAACAGTATCGACAAGTACATATTCTCCGTCAAGAGCTTCCTGATAGTGGTATGCTGTGTAAGCATACTCACCGGGTCTCCATATAGCCTCGAGAGTTGCCGTAAGAGCAGGCATGGTGTTTGCTGTGATATTTGTACCGTCTTCAAGATACCATCCTGAAAAACCGTAACCGTCTCTTATGGGATGAGGCAATGTAATTGCCTTTCCGTATTCTTCTGTAATTGTTTCAAAGTTGTTTTCTTCATCCTTATAGAGAAGTGTAAGGGAGTATGTCAATCTGTCATAATAGTACTGAATTACCAAGGTTCCGTCATCGTTAATGGGCTTTGTTATTTCTTCGGGTGCACGGAAGCCTTCATAGTCTTCAGTTGCAGGAGTTACATCCTCGTCGGTTGTACCTGTGAAGATTTCTCTCTTGGAGAGTGTATACGTATTTTTGTCAATATCTCTCTTGTAGTGTTCAACTACATAAGGTGTATTTTCGTTGGGTACCCACTCTGCAGTAAATACGAGAGCGCCCGTAGTTCCCTTTTCAATACCATCCACCTTCTCGCCGTCTTCGTTCAGCCATCCACCGAAGGAATAACCGATTCTTGAAGGCTCGGAAAGAGTAATGCTGTCAAATACCGTGTATGTTTTGGGGTTACCGGAAGCATTTGTACCCTTGTCTACTTCATACGTGATATCGTATGTATCAAGGCTCCATACTGCATAGAGGTTTACAACCTTATCCGTCCTGCTTTCAAGATTGATTACAGGAGTTTTGTCGTAATATGCAACGCTGCCGTCTGCCGTTCTTGCCCATCCGAGGAAGGAGTATCCGGAACGTGTGAATCCGTTTTCGGTAAGTTCCTTTTCCACATCATATGTCATGGCAAGTGCAGCAGTTTCTCCTTCACCACCATTTGCATTGAACTTGATTTCATAAGGATTGGGAACATATCCGGCATATAAATCCACATCGCCGTGGCTGCCCGATTCAATCATAATCACGGGCTCTCCGGAGAAGTCTTCATCCTCAAACCATCCGGTAAATGTGTAGCCTTCCTTATCCTCAGGATTCATCAGGCTTATAGCATCGGATTCGATGGTGTAAGTAGCGGGATTTGAATGGGGCAAGGTGTTATGATATGTAATGTCATAGACAACGGGAGTCCATGAAGCGTAAAGTGTCGCTGTTGTGCCGATTTCGCTTGCAAGATTTGACACTTCTTCCTTATCCTGATAACGGATTGTTCCGTTGCGAAGGATTGCCCAACCCGCAAAATCATAGCCCACACGGGTAAATGCATTTTCGTACAATGCAGCGGCTACATCATATACAGCAGGCTGATTTTCCATTGTACCTGTTCCTTCGTTGGAATCAAACGCTATGGTATAATCGTTTGCTTTCCACTGTGCCGTATAAGTCGTATCCTTAGAAGCCATGGAGTCTATAAACTCAGGCTCCCATCCTATAAATGCATATCCCTTGCGACGTACATTTTCAGGAAGGCTGATATCCGCTCCGTAATATACGCTATAGCTTAAATCATCTTCTCCGTTTTCAAGATCAAATGTAAGATTATAAGAATTTCTCTTATAGTTAACCTTGATAACCGTCTTACCGTTTGCCGCAATTACGGGACTTTCGCCCTTAGCCGTAAGATCTTCACCAAATACTGTAATATTGTTGAAGGAAATACCATCTTTTATAAGATACTTGGTGTCGGCATTAACCGCACTTCCTTCGCCGTTATCAATAAGAATTGTTTCTCTAAGCTGCTGTTCGGTAAGAACATCACCTGTTGATCCGTCGAATACCGCAAAGTCCTGCATTACATAACGACCATCAGTCTGCTGTACGTAGTACTCTACTCGGTATGTAGTTGCGGGATCTGCAATCCACTGTGCAGTATAGGTCACGTCTGATTCACCCATGGTGCTTTCAACTTCCCTATCCCAACCTGTGAATATATAGCCCTTTGCTGCGAACTGAGGTGTTGTTACGCGACCGCCAAAGTCAAGTTCATAGCTTACGGAATCTCCGCCAACAATACCAGGTTCAAATGTAACGGTATGTGTCTGACGGTCGTAATAATAACGCTGAACTGTGCTTCCGTCTGCCAAAATTTTAACATCTTCTGCTATCGGTGTGATAAATCCTGTGTAATAGGGTGTTTCAGGAGTTATAATTGAATCGGTAGTACCGTTAAGCTCCTTTCTTTCTACCAGAGTATAATCGGGCGTACCGAGTATCTGCTGATAATATTCAACAGCATAGGGAGTGTCTGTAGCAGGCTCCCACTTAGCATAGATATTGGTATCTGTATTAGGCATAAGCTTGGGCCATACATAACTTTCTGTGAAGTCTGCATCGCTGTACCAACCGGCAAATACATAACCTCCCTTTACGGGATCTTCAGGTACTTCTACGTCGTTATCATATCTCTGATTGATAATCGGTATATAGGAACCTCCGTTGGTATAAGGTACGATTACATAACCATCTCTCAAATTATCCCAATACAGGCTTATTGTACGCTGAATGGGCTTCGACGTAAAGGCC
Source organism: Eubacteriales bacterium (assembly GCA_045646465.1). GTDB lineage: Bacteria > Bacillota > Clostridia > Oscillospirales > CAG-382 > UMGS1387. The sequence continues at coordinate 14,513 of JAZRKT010000123.1, forward strand.
AAAGGGTAAGCAATCCATGTAATAGTCATGGTTCCCTCTTCCTTCTTAGCGCCTTCGCGAGGTGTTACATTCAATGTGTTTGTTTCTGCATCATATTGGAATGCCGGGTTGTCGATGGCGATTACAAAGCGCTCTTCGTCGCTGTATACAGCCTGCTCCATATCGCCTTCCTTCATATCCAAATAGGACATCTTGAACAGGTCATCCGAAAGCACAGTAGACCTTATGTACTGCTTCAGCTTAACCTCCGGCATTTCATCAGCCGGTGTCACGAAGTCTTGAACACAATCTTCCTTCCCGATTGACCAGAACGGCCATTCCTTATCTAAAAGCTTTACATCCTTGGATGCCAGACCTCCGAGTGCGCTGAGCTTAAGATCCAATTCCAGGTAGGCGCCGACTTCTATCAATAGTGCACCGCTATAATTCTGCGATCGGCCGTTTGATGCCGTGTACTTCAATTCATAATAGAAATAGCCCCATAGCTTTGCATATACTCCGGCCTCTGCTGTGAATCCGATAGATGCTATATTCGTCGATAATATACCAATATGGATCTCCAGTTCTACTCCGGCCTTGATTCCCAGATGACCCATTGCATAGAATGTGAATTCATAGGTTTCTTCCTGGATATCTACAACGTCATTGCTTATCTGTCCCGCAAATACGTTAATGTGATACATATAACGTTTTCCGTTCATGTATTCAAACTTGAATCCTACAGAAACACTCGCTTTAACCTGTACAACAAAGTCAGCCTTTACCTTGATTGCAATAATGGGAAGAGGAGGAGGAACTTGAAATTCCTTATTAAACATCTCTTTTTCAATGATGTTTACCCATTCAGCTTCACTTTCAAGCATTTCCTTATACTTTTCCTGAAGTGCACTGCTGATGGACTTCGCTTCCTCTTCATCTCCGTCACCATTTTCGGAAGATTCTTCCTTTTTTTCCAGAATTTCTTTAATCTGCTTTGCAAGGTTTACACCCTTATTGATTTTGTCGACGATTTCATTTACGTCGTCCATATCAACCTTATTGCCGGGTTTGATTTCTACCTTACCGCTTTCTTTTTCGGGAAGCTGGCTGCCGGGCATTCCGGGAAGAACATCATCCTTGTCTTCTTCCTTATCTTTGTCGGCGTCTTCCTTATCCTTGTCGTCTTCCTTATCCTTGTCGTCTTCTTTATCGCCGTCTTCTTTATCGCCGTCTTCCTTGTTGTCCTCTTTATCCTTATCTTCTTCTTTGTCGTCTTCCTTCTCTTCAGCTTCAGGTGTAATCATGTTAGCTTCAATTTCAATTCCGGTAAAGTCGAAAAGGTCAACGTTAACATCCACACGATACTCTGCGATATAAGGGAATATGCCCCATACCTTCCAGATAGCTTCACTGGATGCACCTATAGCAAGACGCAATTCCTGTTCAAAAGAACCTGTTACAGTAATTTCAAGACTGAAGTCGTTATCTTCACTGGGTTTAATAGTTATTTTAATACCTACCTCAAGTGTAAGACGCAGACCTGAATATCCTTCAAAATGCTGAAGGTTTGTAGAAATAGAAGCCTTAAGTTTTTCGCGTTCTACCTTCACCACTTTGTTTTCTGCCATAAGACGAACTTCTTCAGGACTTAAAGGCGTACCATCATCCAAAGTAAACTTAACATCGTTGATGTTAACATCGTCCTTCCATTCTGTAAAGCTGTCTGTTGCGAAAGCAAGGGATGCAAGATACAAGCCTGCTTCTTCCGCAAATCCGCTGTCCAAAGCCTGCTGCTCAACGGCAGCTTCTACGCTTTCTACATCTACGCCTTCAAGTATCTGAGCACCATTTACCTGATTCTGGACATAAATATCCATAGCGGATTCAATTTCATCCCACGTAACAACTTCATATGTAATAACAGTTGTATCTTCGCCTTCGCTTATTTCAAGAATTTCACCATAACACTTTAGTACTTCGTTCTCGCCGATTACGCCTGTATAAAGCAACAAATAATCGCCTACATCTACTGTAGTCTGGGAATCCAGCTCCATATTAGCGTAGATATCATCAGAAAAGTCAAGGCAAATATTATCCAGCGTCAAAGTGTTTTCAACCTCATCCTGATCTGCTTCTGCAGATATAGGAAGGACATCGGGAGTAAAGATTACCTGCTCAGCATCCGCATTCTTATAGCTGATGCGGTTACCGTCAACTGCAGTTATTTCCACATATGCCAGATCGCCATTCTCTTCCTCAGTTGACTCCAGTGTTCTTAAGTCAGGGCGAAGACCTGCATAAACAGATACTACATCTCCTACCTCAAGTGTAAGGCTGCCGTTATATGTAAAGCTACCTTCGGTAAGATCAGCAGGTCCGATATTACCCATTGTATCTGCCTCATATAAAGCGATACTTAAAGTTTCTACAGACTCACCATTATTTATAATGTCGCTGACCTCTTCCATAGGAATAAACTTCATATCATTGGATATGGCAACGTTAAGAACTTCTTCCTTTGCTGTTGAGAAGTTATATTCTCTTATAGTATCAGGTTCTCCTTCGAAGCTGAGACCGGCATTATGCAACGAAACACGGAATGTCTTGCCTTCTTCAAAGCCGTTCTTACCATAAAGCTTATATTTACCATTTGAACCGTCTACTTCAAAAAGGTCTGTCTTGCTGCTGTCAGCAACAACCTCTACTGTAACAGCATTTTTAACCTGTTCTGCCGTCATATTCTTATTAGATGACAGTACCCAAACGTGAAAGTCGGATCCAACATCCGTCGCAGATGCAAAAGTAGGCGACACAACAGGCTCCATCATCACGGTTTCGGAATAAGAAGCATAGAGTGTTACATTCTTTTCTATAATGTCGCTCTCTGCAGCCAATTGACTCAGAGCTTTGTCATAGTACCAACCGGTAAAAATATGATCTTTCAGATAAGGCGTAGGCAATTCCGAAACACGTGTGCCTTTTTTCACCTTCTGGTTTGACAATTTTTGACCACCGTTAGTTTCAAAGATGACCTTGTAATATGATGGAGATGAACCAATAACATTATGACTTCCCGTATCACCACCGGTACCATCGGAAACATTCTCATCATTCGTTTTGTCGTCTTCAGGATTTGCTGATTCCGCACCGCGACTACCGGGTACACCGGGTTCTTTATACCATACTTTTACAGACTTATCTGTACGCTCGCAAAGTGCCGCAGCTTCAGCACGTGTCGCCTTTCCGTACGGGTCAAAGCTTTTACCGTCCCCATTCAAAAGGCCAACAGACCAAAGCTTTAAAACAGAATCTTTAGCCCACGAAGCAACCGATGAAATATCCGCAGGTGTAGTATCAACCTTTTTCCCTGTATTATATTCCACATCGAATGCATCAAAATACCTTACAAAAAATGTTGCCATTTCCTGTCTTGTTACAGGGCTGTTTGGAGAGAATTTACCTGCACCTGTACCTCCGGTTATTCCGTGTTTTTTTGCCCATGCTACATAAGGAGCATAATACGCATCCTTTGAAACATCCGAAAATTCGCTCTGGGCTTGATAGGAGGATGCATCAACACCTGCCATTCTGCCGAGAACGGTAACGAACATAGCTCTTGTAAGTTCGCCTTTCGGATCAAATTGATTGGCACTTACTCCTGAAAATATGCCATTCTCCTTAACATATTTTACAGAATCATAGTACCAACTGTCTTTTGAAACATCCGAAAAGTCAGATAGATTTTCTAAAATTTCCCCAGCATCTATTGTGAGCTGTTTATCGGTTGTTTCATCGTTTTCTGATGTCTTTTGAACAGCTTGTACGTTATTCTCTGTTGCAAAAACCGAAACAACATTTGTCGGTATAACATTAAATATCATAACAAGTGTTAAAAGCATCGCCATAATTCTTTTTGACATATTTTTTCTCCTTCCTGTAAACATTGTTTGCCTTGGATTATAATTTTCTGATTTATCGCATATACAGTACAGCCTTTCATTTCGTTTTACTGAAAGATTATAACAAAAAAACTCCCCGAAAAGGGGAGTTTGGCATAGATTGCATTTTTTTGGCACAGATTGCATTTCTGCTTAAAAATTCAGACAGATTTTTGAGATAAACTTTTCGTTTTTAACAGTAAAATCAATCATACCTTCATATTTATTTGTCGCAGTAATAACAGAGTTTATTCCAATACCGTAATTGCTCTCGTCAAATCTGAGATTGGCTTTGCACGGATTTTCTATTTTCACAAGCAATCGATTTTCTTTTTCTCTTATGTCAATATCAATAAGCTTTTCCCCCGATTTGATTTTCTTTGTTGCATTGATTGCATTTTCGAAAAGATTAGCAATTACTATAACCAAGTCCTTAGGCGATACGGGTATATCGTGTCCGGCACGGGCCGCAATTTTCACTTTAATACCCGCTTCTTTCGCTTTCTTTTCATACACGGAAAGAACTGTATTTATCGTTGGATTTTTGCAGCAGCTTATTTCTTTAAGGCTATCAGAGTCATCATCTACAAGAGTTTTTAAGTAGTCCTTTACGGTTTCAATATCGTTTTTGTTTGCAAATTCCAAAAGCACACGGTTATGATGGCGTCTGTCGTGTCTTATTCTGCGTTCCTGTGCCATTTGCAAATTTTCTTTTTCAATCTGCAAAAGAAGAAGCTCGTTTTGCTGTTCTGTTTCACGTTTCATCGCAACCTCTGTCATATTTTTAATATTGGAAAATATGACGGGATATACTGCAAAAATTGAAATACTCAGAAACAAAAACGGTACAAATTCAGGCATATAAATGCTTGTGATTTTAACAGGAAATACGGAGGTTGCCACTATAGTAATTACAAATATGCAATTCACAAAAACAAGCGGATACCAACCTGTTACAATACTTTTTGACGCGGCACGGCAGAGCGGGCAAACGCATTTCAGAAAGTAAAATATAACGCCAACCATAAGAGTAGCGTGAATAATCGTTTTGACTATAGCATACATACTGGAGAAAGCGCCCTGTATCGCCATAAAAAGCGCCATGAATATGCAGAAGAAAATGGAGTATGTAAGAATAGTGAACAGCCTTTGAGAAAATCTGCCTTTTGTAGTTGCAAAAAAGATAATGTATTGAAAAACATAGGCAGTGACAAACCCTAAAAAGAATTTCATACCAATATCTTTTATCATAAATTCAGAGAAATACCAGATGATTCCCTGAAAGACAACCCAGATACCCCAGACGGAAAAGGTTGTTTTTTTACTGTACTTCAAATCGGATGAATATATACCCGAAATGGCGTGTGCCACGAGAACAACTAACTGTTCAAACATAAGTGATATCATAGCCATTCTTTAATTCTCCTCTCCTGCATACTGAAATTCCCAAAAAGCTTCTTTTATTGGGTTATGCGCACCACGAGGAAGAAATAACTTTGTATTGTTATTGAAGCACACTTCCCCGGTAGATACACTTTTAACATTATTAAGATTTATTATATAAGCACTTCCGCCACGAACAAATCCGCCATATTGTGACAGTTGCTCAAAAAGTTCCGAAACTGTCATCCTCGAACGCACTTGACCGTCGCAGGTAAAATTCACATACTGGTAGTGAGAGCGCGACTCGGTATAAAGGATATTGCTTATATTAATATTTTCAACTCCGTTATCCGTTTTTAGCCTTATGAATTTACTGCCAAGCTTTTCGGCTTTTTCGACTGCTACATCCATTGCTTCATAAAACTTTTCCGGATTAAGTGGTTTTATTAGATAGCGAAGTGTATCTGTTTCAAGACTTTCGGGAGCATGTTCTATTGTTGTTGTCAAAAATACAATAGGACTTTCAATACCTTTTCTTCGGATTTCTCTTGCAAGGGTTGTGCCCATTTCATCACCGATATATACATCAAGCATAAATATATCAAACAAGGCACCGTTATCAATACTATTCAGAAGCGAACTTGCCGAGCTGAACGGGAAAACTTCAAGTTCCGACTTTCCGCATAGCTTAGAATATTTTTTTATATAGGATGAAACCTCGTCCAAGATTATTGTTTCATCATCGCATATCGCTATTCTCATATTTCCACCTTACTTTCTTACCAAACTTAAAAACCATTCATCTTCCGGCAGAGCAATATTGTTTTTATTACATAATACAATTATATTGCAGGCTGTACGGAAGAATAGCGCATAAAGAATACCGGGATGTCCGTCTTTAACCTCACCATTTTTCTGTCCGATGCGAAGTGCATCTGCAACAGGTGTTTTTTCAAGCTCTTTCACCGATTCTTCCAAATAGCAAGGCGGAGTATCCTTA
>JAZRKT010000124.1:0-6481 GCA_045646465.1 Eubacteriales bacterium
GTGGTCTTCTTTCACTCGGTTTTTGACACAAACCTCACTTTTATGAGCACATACAATATATTATTACACAAGGTTGCCTACGGGAATCGCCGTGGGGCATACCCCGTTCGACTTAGGCGCCGAAGAAAATGAGGGGAACAAGTCCAACATCGGCTCTGCCGTCGCAGGTAACTTCAACAACGCCTCTGTTCTTGCAGTCAACCTTTTCACCTACGGTTATCTTAAAGATGTGGGAGGCGGGAGCACCGGGGTTCTTTTTCGAGCAATTTATGTAAGAAGGACCTGAATATGTCCAACCTTCGGGAAGGAGGAGTCTTGCACCGTAATGCTTCTGAGAATCAAGCTTTCTTGTAACTGTAACAGTTACATTGATTTCATCACCGGGCCTAACGTCGGGTTCTCTGTCGTATTCAACAACAACAGTTGAAAGGGGAAAGTCGTGCTCAACGTGGTAAGGTGAGCGGGAAACGAGCTTCTGAACGTAAGCATCTCCGTAGAATTTCTTAACGTCTTGTTCGGGAATTTCTGTTTCGCCGTCAGTAATAGCAGTGTTAACCCAGCCCCAGAGAGTAAGCTTGTTGGTGTGGATAACCTGCTGTGTAAGCTCTGTACAGGTTGCGGGAACTGTGCAAGCCCCCTTGTTGACGGAAACGGTGATAATGCTGTCACCTATGTATTCCTGCCAATCCTTGGGAACGCCTTGGGTACCGCCGATGATACCGAGGATGGAGCCTACGGTAGCACCTGTACAGTCTGTGTCGTCGCCGCAGTTAACAGCGATAAGAATGGAGTTCTTGAAGTCGCCTTCGCCGTAGAGAAGACCGATAACAGCAAATGCTACGTTTGCGGGAGCCTGAAACCAGCCGCCCAGCTCTTCGTCAGCAAGAGCCATTTCAAGGATGATTTCTCTTGCTTCCTGCCAGGTTTTGCCCTCGTCATAGCAGTTGCAGGCAGTTACGATGAACTTGTAGAAACGGCAGGCGGAAGGAATCTTTGAAAGACCGATTCTTATAAGCTCTCTGATGTCGCTGATTACGAATGCCGCACTTTCAAGAGCAGCAACGAAGATAGCAGCAAAGGTACCTTCGCCGATACCGTGGTCAACACATGCATCGTAGTAAGCAAACTTTATTGCTTCTTCGATACAAGCAGGGTAAAGTGTTGCCCATATTTCAGTTCTGATCCACGCACCATTTGAGTGCTTCCACTCGTTTTTGTATTGTCCGCACATAGGAGCTGAAAGACCGTGTGTCATATTTGACTTGCCGATGCCGTATTCATTCCAGAATGGGACGATGAAATCCATCCAGTATTCGCCGAGAATCTTTGCATCAAGCTTCATAGGTCCTACATCGCGCATAGCCTTGAGCCAGATAAGTTGAAGGTCAAGGTCGTCATTTGGAAGAGGCTTGCCGGGCTCTGTTTTAAAGCCCTTTACATCAAGAAGCTCACGTCTTCCTTCATAAGGTGTACCGATGGTACCGCCGATGTTCTTACCCAGCCAGCACGCATACACTTTATCTTCGTACACTTTTCTGTTAATCTTAATCATAACCTACTTCTCCTTGTAGTTCGTATTTGGGAGATTTTCCCTGTTAATTAAACATTATCATATTAGGATGATTTTGTCAATAGATATAAGTTTCTTTTTTGATTGGTCGTTTTTTGCAAATAAATCTAAGTCGGATTTTTACACCTTTTTGAGATGAACTGCGCCTAAAAAAGCAAAGTGCACAAACGCAAGATATTGTCTTTGTACACATTTACAGATGAAATGCAGATAAAAATGTTGTTTTTGTAATTTCAGGTTAATAATTAGATAATACTATATAAATAGTAAAAGACAGGAGCTGAAAAAAGTCAATGAATTCCAAAATTAACGATAGACGGGAAATATTTGAAAATAAAAGCGTACCAGCAGCGGTGTTTTCACTGGTGATACCCACGGTAATAACGCAGATACTTAATATCGTATATAATTTTGCCGATACCTGGTTTGTAGGCAGAACGGCAAACGAAAGTGCGGTTGCAGCAATATCTGTGGCAATGCCGCTGTTTATTGTTATGGCGGCACTGTCAAACCTTTTCGGCATAGGTGCGTCAAGCGTAATTTCAAGAAGCCTCGGAGCTAATAAGGAGCAGGATGCAAGAAGTGCCTTTGCCTTTGCACTTTGGGGAAGTGTCGGCACGGCAATATTGTACGGTGTGGCGATTTTTCTTTTTCGGGAAAAGCTTGTATACATTATCGGCGGTGACGACAACTCAAAACAGTATATTATAGACTATCTTTTCTGGACTGTGGCTGTGGGAAGTGTTCCCACTATGCTGACAACACTTTTCGGACATCTTGTGCGCTCGGTTGGAAAATCAAGGTCGGCAGGACTTATAATGTCATCGGGGGCTGTGCTAAATATTATCCTTGACCCAATTTTTATGTTTGTTATTCTTCCAAAGGGGCACGAGGTTACGGGTGCTGCAATAGCAACGCTTTTGTCAAATGTTGTATCCTGCGTGATTTTTATTGTGTATGTGATGAAATCAAAGGACAGCGTATTTACTCTTAATATAAAGGAATTCAATATCAGAAGCAAAATTGTACCGGAGCTTCTTGCAACAGGAGCTCCCGCCTGTCTTTCAACAAGCCTTGCTATGGTATCTAATATTGCTGCCAATAATTTTATGGCATCCTACGGTACGGCCGCTGTTGCAGGTCTTGGTATTGCCAAAAAAGCAAACACGCTTGCCTTCAATATAAATATGGGTCTTACTCAGGGTGTGCTTCCTTTAATCGGCTATACTTATGCGGCAAAGAACTATGAGAGAATGAAAAAGGCAATAGTGTTTACTCTGGGACTTACAATTAGCTTTTCGGTGTTGTGTACCTTTGTTTACCGCACCTTCTCGGAGCCTATTATCAGATTTTTTATCGACGAGCCTAAAACGGTGCAGGAAGGAACAACGCTGCTCCCCACTCTTGCAATAGCCGTTGTTTTCTGTGCTTTGACCTTCCTTATGAATACCATTTTCCAGGCGACGGGAAAAAAGCTTTATTCACTTGTCACATCGGTGCTGAGAAAGGGTATATTTGACATTCCGCTTATGTATATCTTCGGAAAGATGTGGCAGGAAACGGGTATTGTGGTGGCAACGCCTGTGGCTGAGGCGCTTAGCATTATAGTGTCGGGATTTTTACTGCTGAAATTTTTCCGTTCTGTTAAAAATAATGACGAAAGTGCATAAATGAGTGCATAAACGTCAATTATACACGGAAAATGTGAAAAAACTGACAAAGGTATTGACTTTTGAAAAATTAAATACTATAATATATTGTCAAATAATTTTGAAAGGAAGATTTTATCATGAAATTCACCAAAATTTTAACACTCGCACTTGCACTTATTATGGTTTGCTTCTGCTTCGCATCCTGCGTTTCCGAAGCTCCCGAAACAGTTGTTGAAAACGAAAAAGAAGTTGAAATACCTGAAGTTGAAGCTGAAGTTGAGACCGAACCCGAAGCTGAGGTTGAGGACAACACTATCACAATGGCTACAAACGCATACTTCCAGCCTTACGAATACTACGAAGGCGACAAGATCGTAGGTATCGATGCTGAAATCGCAGAAGCAATTGCAGCAAAGCTCGGCAAAGAACTTGTTATCCAGGATATGCAGTTTGACTCCATCCTTACAGCTGTTCAGACAGGCTCTGTTGACTTTGGCATGGCTGGTATGACTGTTACCGAAGAAAGAAAAGAAAGCGTTAACTTTACATCCAGCTACGCTACAGGCGTTCAGTCTATCATCGTTAAGGAAGGCAGCCCCATCACAACAGTTGACGACCTTTATGCTGACGGTGCTGCTTACAAGGTAGGCGTACAGCTTGGTACAACAGGCGACATATACTCCACAGACGATTTCGGCTCTGAGCTCGTTTCTCAGTTTGCGAACGGCAACGAAGCAGTTATGGCTCTCAACGGCGGCGCTGTTGACTGCGTAATCATCGACAACCAGCCTGCACTTGCACTTGTTGAAGCTAACGAAGGTCTTGTAATTCTTGAAACTTCTTATGCTGACGAAGAATATGCAATCTGCGTAGCTAAGGAAAATGAAGAGCTTCTCACAAGCCTCAACGCTGCAATTGACGAGCTTATCGCTGACGGCACTATCGATGCAATCGTTGCAAAGTACATCAAGTAATTGATTTAATCCCAAAACAAATAATAACGCCGACGGGAATGGATTGATTCATTCCCGTTTGTGATATGTATGGAGATTCACCGTGAAAAACAATAAGAAAAAGAAGCTTATAACAACTAAAAGGATTTTTTTGTCGGCGCTTTTGCTTGCGGCGGTTGTTTTTGTGCTGTATGTCGTAATTGCTCAGAGCCTTGCCTCCAAGGTTTCAAGAGAGCTGACGGTAGAGCAGGCACAGGCAGTTGTTGATGCAAGAATACAGTCGCTTCCTAAGGCACAGGCGGAAACGGCGGTTTTCCTTACGGAAAATATGTCTGTTATCGTAAAGAGTGTTACGCCCGGCGATGACAAGAGCCTTGTTCTTGACTGTGATGTGCAGACATATGACCTTTACGGCACTGTCAGCGAAAACCTTAACAAGTACCTTGTTCTTGCACGCAAGACAGACAACGACAGAGTTGAAAAGGGACTGCCAAAGGCAAATTCCACAATAGTCAGACAGAGCATCAAGGAAGAGTTCAACAAGGATTTTGAGAGCGCAGGCAGAATTGAAAAGAATATTGAGCTTACAATATACGAGGTTGCCGAAAACGATTTTCAGCTTTACCTTTCCGACGACGTTATAGATGCCCTTTACGGCGACTATAAAAAGGCGGTTGCTCTTGTCAAGGAAGCAACAGAGTGCGAAGTTAACGGCGAAATTATAAACATTTCCAATAACATTCCATATAAGAACGGTATTGTCGAGTGCTTTACTCTCAATAATTACGACAGCAAAAAGCCCGATACAAGCATACCTGCCGTCAAGTGGCTTAATTCCGTTAAAAAGGAGTTTGTAAGAAACTTTCTTGACGAGGACAACGGAAGACCGAGGTATATGTACATTCTCGACGGTCTTAAGAATACCATTCTTGTTACCCTCGCTTCGCTCATTATCGGTATTATAATCGGCTTTATTGTGGCTGTTATCAGAGTTACCAACGATACAACGGGAGCACTGGATTTCGGCGCGTGGATATGTAAGCTGTATCTGTCGGTAATGCGAGGAACGCCCCTTATGATTCAGTTGCTGATTATTTACTTTGTGGTACTGCTTCCTGCAGGAATCGGCAGTATTCCGTCGGCAATTGTGTGTTTCGGTCTTAATTCGGGCGCATACGTTTCAGAAATTGTCAGAGGCGGTATTATGTCGGTGGATAAGGGACAGATGGAGGCAGGCAGAAGCCTTGGCTTTACATATATGAGAACAATGTATCATATCGTTCTTCCTCAGGCATTCAAGGCGGTGCTTCCTTCACTAGCAAATGAGTTTATTACCTTGCTTAAGGAAACTTCCGTTGCCTTCTATATCGGCGTAGCTGACCTGACTCTGGGCGGTCTTAAAATCCGTTCCATTACATATTCAAGCTTTATGCCTCTTGTTGCCATTGCAATAGTATATCTTGTGCTGGTGCTCGGACTTTCAAAGCTTGTTGCAATTCTTGAAAGGAGGCTGCGTAAAGGTGATAACCGTTAAAAACTTATATAAGAGCTTTGGCGACAACGATGAAATCAAAGTTCTGCTTGGTATTGACGAGCATATCAAAAAGGGCGAAAAGATAGTTATTATCGGACCGTCAGGCGGTGGTAAAAGTACATTTTTACGCTGTCTCAACAGACTTGAGGAGCCTACTGACGGCGAAATATGGTTTGGCGATGAATGTATAACCGACAAAAAGTGCGACATCAACAAGCTGAGAATGAAAATGGGTATGGTGTTCCAGCACTTCAACCTGTTTCCCCATATGAGTGTCCTCGAAAACCTTACGCTTGCACCCATAAAGCTTCTTAAAATGGACAAGGCACAGGCAGAAAAGGAAGCGATGGAGCTTCTTGAAATGGTAGGGCTTGCCGATAAGGCGAAGGCTTATCCTTCACAGCTTTCAGGCGGACAGAAGCAGAGAGTTGCAATTGCGAGAGCTCTCGCAATGAAGCCTGAGGTGATGCTTTTTGACGAGCCTACAAGTGCTCTTGACCCTGAGCTTGTGGGAGAAGTTCTTGCCGTTATGAAAAAGCTTGCAGAGGACGGTATGACAATGGTTTGCGTTACCCACGAAATGGGCTTTGCAAGAGAGGTCGGCACACGAGTGCTGTTTATGTGCGATGGTGTTATTGCCGAAAGCGGCACACCCGAGGAGATTTTCACAAATCCTCAGAATCCTAGAACAAAGCAGTTTTTGCAGTCTATTCTCTGATAAAAATGAATGTAAAAAAGGAGCCGAAAGGCTCCTTTGAGCTTGTCGCAAAAC
>JAZRKT010000125.1:0-5561 GCA_045646465.1 Eubacteriales bacterium
GTGGTGTCCTGCCTTGAGCCGTGTTGCTACCAGCATCCGACAAAATCCGGTCCTTTTCCGACTTGTTTCATTCGGGGAGCAGGAAAATACGGGAGGTCTGCATATGCTTTTTGGACATCGGACTCCAATTTCTGAATGTGGGTTTATAAATACAAATCATACGCGAAGGGCAGGAGTCGGGAAAGCCCGACAGCAAATTCACGTTAAATGTTCGTGGCAATCAAAGCCATCGGTGTCGCTTAACAAACACCATTTGACCGCCATAAACGCAAGCGGTCAAATTCATTCCCGGTTCCTGCGCAAAAATCAGGAGTCGGGAAAGCCCGCCAGCAAATTCACGTTAAATATTCGTGGCAACCAAAGCCATCGGTGTCGCTTAACGAACACCATCCCGCCGCCATAAACGCAAGCGGTCAAATTCATTCACAGTTCCTGCGTAAAAATCAGGAGTCGGGAAAGCCCGACAGCAAATTCATTCCTAATTCCTAAAAGGAGTATGCTCCTTTTGGGGAAAAATTATTCTTCAGGATTGTCGAGTGCATCGTGGTCGATGTCTGACATGAATTCGTCTTCAAAAGCATCTGCTGCCCTGTCAAATTCTTCGTCATCATCGATAGTTACAAGAACTTCGTCTCCGTCCTCGTCTTCTGTGAGCTTGAGAATAACATATTCATCCTCGCTGCCTTCAACGGGGAGAAGTGCCACATAAGTAACACCGTCTATTTCCATATTGCCGATAAGCTCAAAATCACTTTCGTTACCTTCCTCATCGGTAAGTGTAAATATTTCCTGTTCAAATTCAAGTGTTTCGTCTGCCATTATTAAAACCTCCATTAACTATGGTATATTTTATTTTATATCATTTTGCCCTTGATGTCAAGAGAATTTGCAACATTTAATATGCCTAAATGCACGTATTTGCGACATTTTACGACATTTATCTTGTGTTTTTTACTTTTTCCCAGTATTCTTTTGCCGCTTTTTCGGTTTTGTTATCCCCGTACTCATAATAAACCCTGTTCTTTATATCGTCAGGCAGATACTGCTGGGGATAGTAGTGGTTGGGATATGGGTGGGGATATACATACCCCTTATTTTTGTTGGCTGAGGGCTGCATGGAATCCCTTATGTAATCAGGCATATTCTGACCAAGTCCCTTTCTTACATCCTCTGCCGCAAGAGCATATGCATCATGTGCGGAATTTGATTTGGGAAGTGTTGCAAGGTATATTACTGCCTCGGCAAGAGGAAGCCTTGCTTCGGGAAGTCCCAGTCGCTCGGCATTGTCACAGCATGCCTTTACCACACATACCGCCATTGGGTGTGCAAGTCCTATATCCTCCGATGCAATCACAAGAAGCCTTCTTATGGGTGAAAGCAAATCTCCTCCCTCAAGCAATCTTGCAAGATAAAAGAGTGCTGCATTCTCGTCAGAGCCGCGTATTGACTTCTGGAACGCCGAAAGCAAATCATAATGCTCGTTACCGTCCTTGTCAAGCTTTAAGGCAAAACCGCCTATCGACTGCTCGGCAAAATCCCTATTCAGCGCACCATCTGTTGCACTGTAGCATATTTCAAGTGCTCCTATTGCACGTCTGACATCTCCGCCCGAAGCCTTTGAAATGTATTCAAGTGCCTCATCTCTCTGCTCTTCGTCAAATTCTTCCGAATTGCTTTCCTTGTCAAGAATACCGACAGCCCGTTTAAGTGCCTTCTTTATTTCGCTTGCCTTGCAGGGCTTGAATTCAAACACACTGCACCTTGAGAGCACCGCCGGGTATATTGAAAAATAAGGATTGTCAGTTGTGGAACAGATAAGAGTTATCCTTCCGTCCTCAATAAATTCAAGAATTGTCTGCTGTTGCTTTTTGTTGAAATACTGTATTTCGTCAATGTAAAGAAGTATTCCCTCAGAACCGAAAAGGGTGTCTGTTTCGGAAAGCACCTCTTTTACATCCGAAAGAGAAGCATTTGTGGCATTTATTTTGCGAAGCGTCATTCCGCTTTTTTCGGCAATAATTCGTGCAACGGTAGTCTTGCCCGTACCGGACGGACCGTAAAAAACCATATTGGGTGTTTTTCCGTTGTCGGTCATTCTGCGAAAAAGACTCCCTTGCGACAAAAGATGCTCCTGACCGATTACCTCAGATAAATCCTTTGGTCTTACAAGGTCTGCAAGCGGTGCCATAAATCCACATCCTTTCATCTTCAAACTTGCACGTCACCTCAGAACGAAGAGGCGACTTGTTCTCCGCGCAGAAGCTTTTCTGAATTCTCAATTATCTTGTCAATCCACTTTCTGTCTGTCTTGAATCCGCCCTTGCCGTCAATAATCATGTGACAGTTCATGGTAGATTCGCTGTAGAAATCAAAAACTATTTTCTCCGAGCTTCTCAGTGTTACGGTAAATGTAAGCTCATGCTTGTGCGTGTCCGCAACAGTACCCGAAACAGAAGAGTAACCGCCGATTGTAACGTTAAGAAGCGAAATATAAAACTGTCTGAATGAGGGTACATCAAGAGCTTTACCCGAAGCTGATTCCGTTACAGAAAGACTGTCACCCTGGCCCGAAACCGCAAAGTTTACGGTTTTTCCGCCGTACTTGAGTTCAATTGATGAAACCTCGTTTACATTATACTGGAATACATTTTCCTGGAAAAATTCCACAATGTCAAATTCAAGAAAATCAAGGCTCTGTACTTCAACCGGAACAATTGTGTCCTGATACTCGCTATAAACGTAGTAATACTCTGTACCATCAACATTTTCTTTGCGTCCCACAAAAATGTTGTAGATTTCTCCCTCAAAAGAATAGCTTATCTGATAAGGCGGCTGTGAAAGCCCGTAGTATTCAAGCACCTTTTCAGGCTCTTTCTTTTCGGAAACTGCGTATTCTACAACTCCCGCACCCGAAAGGCTTCCTACCTTCTGGAATGTGTCATAAAGCGTTTCAATGCTTAAAACGTGTGACTTTAACGGATATGTCATACGGTGAAGCTGATTTGCAAGAACCCCAACTCTGCTTTCTTCGGGAATTATTTCACATGAAAAGAAGGACTCTGAATTCTTGAAAATCGAAAATTCCGTAAGATAATTCTTCTGCTGTTCCTC
This sequence comes from Eubacteriales bacterium, assembly GCA_045646465.1. GTDB lineage: Bacteria > Bacillota > Clostridia > Oscillospirales > CAG-382 > UMGS1387. The sequence goes on from JAZRKT010000125.1 coordinate 3,112, forward strand.
AAGAGGTTTTACAACATTGGGTGCAAGATAAAATCTTATGTCGTTGAAAAGTGCCGAAACCGAGCTGTCCATAACGTAAATCTGCTCTTTGTCTGCGTGCTTCATATAGTATCTTGAACCGCCAAGCTCCTTGCTTCCGACATATACAGTGTTAACCTTGCCGTCCTTTGAGGCTATCTGCACCTTTGCAAGACATTTTTCGTCAGTAAGACCGTAATCCTCAGCCTTTGCGGGATTTTCAACGTATCTGTCGGCAAGCATGTATCTTGCCTGAAGAAGAAGCTCTGAAAGCAACTGCTTGTTGTACAGATTTTTTTCTGCTCCCTTAATAAAGAAGTTGCTGTTTGTGTCGCTGAAAATACTGAATGTGCCATTTTCATTTGTGACAGTCACTTCTGCAAGTTCTGAAAGCGGTATTTCGGGGAATATGAATGGCTGATAGGAAATTTGTACATCATTCTTTCTGAATGTATAGAGTATTTCTTCTCCGTCACCCTCTTTTACACCGAGAGTGTTTTTTGCACCGTTTTTGCGTATTTCCTCAATATCGCCCTTTATGCTTCTGCCCTCTGCTTTATCATAAATGCTCACCAGCGCATCATCACCGTACTCTGTGTGTACAAAAACGGTGTTGAGCTCCTCCTTGAAAATAAGCGGTAACACCACACATGCCGCAGCCACAATAACTGCAAGCAGGGCAAGAAGTATTATTAAGTTTTTCTGCTTTGAAAGCGTTGTTTTAGTTTTCATTACAAGTACTTCCTCTTGATAAATACAACAGTTCCTATAACTGCAATAATAACAGGGATATAAATGCCGAGCCTCTTCATCATATCCTCAGCATCCTTTGCCGTAACCTCAATGTTTGATTCGTCAAGCACCTTGAAGTCGATATCAAGTGCTGCGTTTTCGTTACCCATGTTAGCAAGCATGTTTTTAAAAAGGTCCGCGTTCGCAAAGGCAGGGCTGTCAAGCTCGTCAATAAAAGCACTCGAAGAACAAATTACTGCATTTCCTGACAATTCCTTGCTGTCAACAAGCTTTGTATATTTTGAAAGTGTCATAAGCGGCACATTGGGAACAGAAAGCACTTCGCTTCCCGCCATTACAACTGCATCCTTTGAGGACACAACCACAGGAGAAATTTCCATGCTTCCAACAACGCTCTTTGGAATATCCATAAGACACGAAATACCGAAAGCAGGACGGCTTCCCATACCGGATGTGCTTATATTTTTGTGCATGTTATAACCGGCACTTTCCGTATCTGCACTGTATGAGCCTAAAAATCTCCAGTCCTGTGCACTGTAAGAGCTTGTACTTAAAATTGTTCCGTAGTCAATAACAGGATAAAGGTTGCTTATTCTTACCCCAAAGCCGTCTTCTACAAGAGAAAGAAGTTCAGGCATGTTTGCAGAATTGGGGTCAAAGAACAAGAACAGATTTCCAAAGCTTTCCGTTACATAATCGCGCAGCTTCTGGATTTCGTTTACGCTCTTGCCTGCAATCTGAATTGCAGGTGCTTGTGCATCTTCATCTTTTTTGACTTCTTCCTGCCCGCTTTGCTGTACATCCTGTTCTTGGGTTTGGGTTGTGTTTTCAACCTGAGCCGCAGCATCTGCTTCTTCATCTTCATTCTTTTCAATCAGGCTTTTTTCCATGCCGATAAAGTCAACCGCAGGATTGCATACAAGAAGAAGATTGTATTTTGCAAGGTCTTCGTCAGTGGTTGTTTTAAGGTCTACCAGGTCAACATCATATCCGAAATCCTCGAGGAAATGGCGTATAGAGTGTCCTGTATCCTCTCCGTGTCCAGTAACAAGACCTGCAAGCAGCATATCATCATCGCTTCTTGCAAGCGAAAGTATCGCACTTGTCAGCTTGTACTCGCCGTTAAAGGCAAAAAGCGCACCGTCTGTATTGTACTTGTACATATCCTCCCAGGAATAAATCTTTGAAAGACCTGTTGAGGGACAGTTTACTATTACACTGTAGGAGCTTATTTCATCACTGCTTGTTTTTGCAAACTGTTCAAAATATGTAACATCACTCAGCTTATCCTTATATACAACATTTACGTTGCCAAAGGTTTTCTGATAGTTTTCGGCAAGCATTGCTATGGGATTGAGTATATCCTCGCTTACTATTCTGTCGCGGGGCAGACAGAAAATAATTTCAACAGGCTTGTCAACCTCCGAAAGCACGTCTACCGAATCCTGACTGACACCGTAAAGCTGTTTGCTCGTCATATCAACATATAAACCGCCGGATGTTGTGTCAACATACGAAATAAGTACATTGACAAGTATAACGAATACTACAAATACCGCGGTAAATACCACTGCAGACGAGCCATACTTTATTTTTTTTGAGGAAACCCTTTTATTTTTCTTGTTATCCATAATTCCTAATCCCCAATTCCTGATTTCTAATTCCTAATTCCTAATTTC
>JAZRKT010000126.1:0-13456 GCA_045646465.1 Eubacteriales bacterium
ACAGGGTCCATGGTATGTGTTCTCAGAGCAATGGGCGTGGGATGGTCGGGGAGGATGAGGAAACGGTAGTCTTCGCCGTCCTTCTTAAGCTCGTCCTCGATATAGCCGATAATCTTCTTGTCGATAAGCTCAATTGAAAGCACCTTGTTTTCAAGCTCTGCTCTGTGACCGCATTCATCGGGAGCTTCAACGTGAACGTATACAAAGTCGGCACCGTCTCTGAGAGCCTTTACTGCCGCCTGAGCCTTGCCATCGAAGTTTGTGTGTACGTTGCCTGTTGCACCTTCAACGTCAATTACGTCCATTCCTGCGCACTTGCCGATGCCCTTGATAAGGTCAACCGCTGAAATAACAGCCGCCTTTTTGCCGTATTTTTCAGTAAATGAACTGAGCTGCGGCTTTTTGCCGGGGCTCCAAATCCAAAGAGAGTTTGCAGGCTTTTTGCCTTCCGCCTTACGCTTTAAGTTTACAGGATGATTTTTGAGAATTTCATAGCTCTTTTCCATAATTTCAAGGTAAGGCTTGCCAATCGCGCCTGAGGGAAGATAGTCCTTGATTACCTTGCCGAGATGGTCGTGAGGACGTGCAAAGTCCATAGTTTCAGGTGCATCCTTCCATATAAGACAATGTCTGTAGCTGATGCCGGGATGATATGTCTTGAATTCGTCTCCCATAGCCTCCTGAAGAGCATTGACAAGAATTGTTGACTCCTCCGTTGAAATTTCGTCGGCAGAGTGGTCAAGAATAACCTGCTGTTCGTAAGGGCAGTCGTTTTCGGTTAGAGCAACAGTGTTAATTCTGTAGGCTGTTTCGTTTTCAGCCATATCAATACCCATACTAAGAGCCTCCAGAGGAGAGCGACCCTTGGAGTAAATCTTGGGGTCATAGCCCATAATTGCAAGGTTTGCCGTGTCGCTTTCGGGAACCATACCTTCGGGAACGTTGGCAGAATAACCTACAACTCCGTGGGATGCCATATAGTCCATTCTGGGCTTTTTTGCTACCATAAGAGGAGTTTTGTTTGAAAGTTCGGGAATGTTGTAATCCGCCATACCGTCGCCGATTATGATTATGTATTTCATTTTCTTCACCTTTGATATAAAATTTACAGCAATATTTTAGTACATAAAGTACATACATTCAAGTTGATTTTGTGAATAATGTTATAACGGTAAATTTATGACTCAATAACCGACTTTCCGCAGATATGTTCGGGACTTAGCTGCAAAAGAATAGTGTTTTTAAGATGCTTGCTTATTTCGTCCTTTATATAGCTTTCGTCCTGTGTAAATTTGCGGCTGAGTCTGTAGGTGATGCTTTCCACCTTTTTGTGGTCATCAATGATTTTCACTTTGCCAAAAACTATAACGCTGTTGAAGATCAGCGCCCATTCTCCGCCTGTTTTTCTGCCGCTGTCGGTGACGCAGTAGCTTGCCTTTGCGTCCATTAACAGGGCATCAAGTCTGTGACCTTGCTGTTTTCCGCAATGGAAGTAAATGTTGCCGTCCTCGCTGTTGTAAAAGTGGTTCATAGGACTGCCGTAGGGGTAGCCGTCATCACCGTTTACCGATAGGACGCCACGCTTTTCGTCTTTCAATATGCGTATGCAGTCTTCTCTGTAAAGCTGATTGTTTTTTCTTGTAAGCTCTCTGAACATAAAATCTCCTTTTGGACTTTAATAATCAAACAGACCGCCTTTTGGGGCGGTCTGCAATAAGTTCTTACCAAATTAGTGAACGATGCACTTTTCGGTTTCCTTGTCGAAGATGTGTGCGTGAGCAATGTCGAAAGCAACCTGAATCTTGTCACCGCTCTTAGCCTTGCTTCTGGAAGAAACTCTTGCAATAAGATTTGTTTCTTCGCCGAGAGTAAGATAGAGATAAATTTCAGCACCCATAAGTTCTGTAACGTCAACCGAGACTTCTGTTGTCCAGTCTTCAAGGGAAGAAAGGTACATAGGCTCGTCGTGGATACATTCGGGTCTGATACCGAGGATAACTTCCTTGCCGATGTAGTTCTGAAGTTCTTCGTTCTGAGCCTTTTCGGAGGGAAGCTTGAACTTGCAGTTTTCAAACTTAACGTAAACGTCGTCGCCTTCCTTAAGTATTTCAGCATTGATGAAGTTCATCTGAGGTGTGCCGATAAAGCCTGCTACGAATACATTGCAGGGCAGATCGTAAAGGTTCTGAGGAGTATCAACCTGCTGGATAAGACCGTCCTTCATAACAACGATTCTGGAAGCCATGGTCATAGCTTCTACCTGGTCATGTGTTACGTAGATAAATGTAGTACCGAGCTTCTTGTGAAGCTTTGTAATCTCAGTTCTCATGGCAGCTCTCAGCTTAGCGTCGAGGTTTGAGAGAGGTTCGTCAAGAAGGAATACCTTAGGTTCACGGACGATAGCACGACCGAGAGCAACTCTCTGTCTCTGACCGCCGGACAAAGCCTTAGGCTTTCTGTCGAGAAGGTGGCTGATGTCAAGAATACGTCCAGCTTCCTCAACTCTTCTCTTGATTTCTTCCTTGGGAGTCTTTCTGAGCTTTAAGCCAAATGCCATGTTTTCAAATACAGACATATGAGGATAAAGAGCGTAGTTCTGGAAAACCATCGCAATATCTCTGTCCTTAGGAGCAACGTCGTTAACGATTCTGTCGCCGATATAAAGTTCACCTTCGGTGATTTCTTCAAGACCCGCAATCATACGAAGAGTTGTGGACTTACCGCATCCGGAAGGACCAACGAGGATGATGAATTCTTTGTCCTTGATTTCCAAGCAGAAATCGCTTACAGCTGTAACGCCGCCGGGATATCTCTTGAAAATGTGCTTGAGTGATACACTTGCCATTTTGTTTATAACCTCCTAATAGTAAACACATATATTGCATTATTTCGCACTTTTAGTTAACACATACTATAATAACAAATATTTATGAAAAAGAAAAGATGTTATATACCCAAAATTTCACGCCTCAACTTGTGCATATTTCACAACAAAACACGAAAAAAAGAGTATGAGCGAGAAAAAAACAGAATGTCGAAGATAATTTTTTGCAACAATTTCTCGGTTTTTACATAATTTTACAAAAAATCACAGATATTTCACAACATCTTCAAGTTTGTCGGAGCCGCAGGGTGTCAGAGACCATTTTTCAAGATGCTCACAGGACTCTCCCGGCTTTAAGGTGTATAGGGGAGACAGCGTTTCCATTTCAAGCATAAATTCGTTGGTGAACACCTCGGTTGAACAGCCGTTGTCGGGATAGTCGGCGCCGTGTACGTGGGTAAATTCCTTTTTGAATACCGTTCCGTTGTTAAGACAAAGAACGCTTCCGCCGGTGTTGTTGGTGCCGATTTTAAAGGGCTTTTCCGCCTTAGAATCCTGCGCCAGAGTTATATACTCGTCGTCCATATAAAAACGCTTGTCTGCCATATTGTTGTAAGGCCATAGAATGAGGTTGCGGTTGGAAAGAAGTCCCGTGTTCTCCTGTGCCATTCTCTGGAAAACTCTTCCGCCTGCCGCCGTTACTGACAGTGCCCAGATTGAGCCGCGCTTTTCTTCCTTTGAGTTGTTTTTGAGAATGTGAAGCACATCTGCCCTTGCATCGGTTTCGTAGAAGGTGATTTTAAGAATTGCGTGCCAGCCAGTTACTTTCTGAACGGGAGGAGTGAAGGTGATAATATTGCCATCAATGGTATATTCAACCTTGTCGTTGTCGGGATAGTAGGTAACGGGATAGCTTTCGGGGCTTATCCAAAGACGGTGGCCACCGTAGATGTACCACGCCGTGTCCTTGCCATAAAAAGCCTTGAACTCGTTATCGTCACGCATTGAAAGGCGTTGGGAGTCAACAAACATCATATTGTCCTTGCCCAAAAGATTGTAGCTGATAATTCTGGGACCTACGTCTATTGTCACACGCATTTCCTGCTTTTCATTTGCAATATAAAGACATCTGCCGAAATTTTCATAGTTTTCTTCTCTTATAATTATAGCCATAACAAAAACCTTACCATATATTATAATGCTGCTACTGCTGCCTTAAGTGCCTCTGCCTTGTCTGTCCTTTCCCAAACCACGTCAAGATCGTCTCTGCCCATATGTCCGTATGATGATACAGGGCTGTAAATGGGACGGCGAAGGTCGAGCATTTCAATAATAGCCGCAGGGCGAAGGTCAAAGCACTTTTCAACTGCCTTTGCGATTTTTTCTTCATCAGCCTTTGCTGTTCCAAAGGTGTCAACAAGCACCGAAACCGGCCTTGCTACACCGATAGCATAAGCAATCTGCACCTCGCACTTGTCTGCAAGTCCTGCCGCTACAACGTTCTTTGCTACATAACGAGCCGCATATGCCGCACTTCTGTCTACCTTTGTGGGGTCCTTGCCCGAAAATGCACCGCCGCCGTGTCTTGAATATCCGCCGTAGGTGTCAACTATAATTTTTCTGCCTGTAAGACCTGTGTCGCCGTTCGGACCGCCGATTACAAATCTGCCTGTGGGGTTAATAAAAATCTTGGTGTTTTCGTCCATAAGCTCATCGGGGATAACGGGACGAATAACTTCTTTGATAATGTCACGTCTTATGGCAGTAAGCTCTGCCTTTGCATCGTGCTGGCTTGAAACAACAACCGCCTCAATTCTTGAAGGCACACCGTTAACGTATTCAACGGTAACCTGTGTTTTTCCGTCGGGACGAAGATAAGGAAGAGTGCCGTTCTTTCTTACTTCTGTAAGGCGTCTTGCAAGCTTGTGTGCAAGAGAAATGGGCAGAGGCATAAGCTCGTGTGTTTCGTTGCAGGCATATCCGAAAATAAGACCCTGGTCGCCTGCACCTGTGTCATACTTGTCTTCGTCGCCTTCCTTGGCTTCAAGAGATTTGTCTACGCCCATAGCTATGTCGGGGCTTTGCTCGTGAATTGCGCTGATAACGGCGCAGGTGTCGCAGTCAAAACCGTACTTTGCTCTGTCGTAGCCAATTTTTCTTATTGTTTCTCTTGCGATTTTCTGCACATCAACGGTGACCTTTGATGTAATTTCGCCTGAAATCATACAAAGACCTGTTGTAACCATAGTTTCGCAGGCAACTCTAGACATAGGATCCTGAGCGAGGTACGCATCAAGCAACGCATCTGAAATTGCGTCGCATATTTTGTCGGGATGTCCTTCGGTAACGGACTCTGATGTAAAAAGAAGCTTTTCCATTTTGTATCCTTTCACGGGCATAAAAAAATGCCCTATTATATTCAAGAGCAGGGAAGAAATACTTCTCATCTTTCACGGCTTTCGCCGGCAGGAAGTAGCACCTTGAAAAACTACAGGTTGCCGGGCTTCAAAGGTCCTGTTCCCTCAGCCACTCTTGATAAGATTTATTTTGTTGTCTACACTATTATATACCGCCTGCGTACCGTTGTCAAGACGGAAAAGCTGAGAATTAAAAAAAATGTTGAAAATAGTTAAAAACATCTCGCTAAAGAGACAAAATGTCTTGTATTCAAGCAGAATCCCAAAGCCTATCGGAACTTTATTAACGGTCGGTGCTTTTGTATTCAAAAGGCATAACTGTTTTAAAACTTATCCTCATAGTTAACAAAAAAGGCGTGAAATTTTATCATATAGAAAAGTAATTTTCTTGCAGACAATTTCTCATTTAATGTGTCTGCTTGCATCTGACTTAAAAATAAAAATGGACGGCACTCGTGTGCCGCCCGAAATCTAATGTTCAATTGTTGTTGTGAGCTTCATTGTCCGTCGAGACGTCTGTTGTCTGAGGCAGGTTAATGTCAGGCTGAATCATCTGCTGTTCCTCTGCTCCCGTGACAAATTCCAGGGTTGCATCCTCAAGAACGTTGTCGCTTGTGTTGGTAAACTCGTCTTCGGAGGGGATAAGGTAGTCAAGGTATTGCTGTTTTAGCTCGTCGGGAACCTTCATAAGGTCGGTGTAGGTCAACGTGCCGTCGCTTTCGCCGAGAAGCGTGTGGTTAGCCGCCTGCTGAATAATGCTGATCGTGTCGCCTGAAATCAGCTCGCCACTTGTTTTAAGCAGTCCCTCGTTGATAAAATCGGTGTCAAAAACCTTGCCACCTACGCAAATCTTTGAAAACTCGTTGAAGTTCTCGCCCGAAATATATGTGTCGCCGTCTATCGTGTAGCCACCGAGGATTGTGGTGCTTGTCACGCCGTATTTGGTGTTGGCACGCTCGTATCTCGGCAAAGCAAGAGTTGAATTTGTGCCCTTAAGGGTGCTGTCGTACAGCGTTGCGTATTGGTAAATGTGGCGCAGGTGCGCATAATCATCGGTGTTGTTTTCAAGATACAGACGGTTGAGCCTGTTAAAATCTCCGTTGTCAATGCCAAGCTTTGAGAAAACATAGCTTGAAAGCTGGAAGGTGGTCAAATCCTTTGCATCCGAGAAATCGAGACCGCAGTTGTTCCAGATGATGTAATCTGTCTGATAGCAGTCGCCTTCCTTAAGCTCCCAGCTTTTCTGCACTGAGAAGGCAGGAAGGTGGTCGCCGTAGAATACAAGCACCGTCGGCTCGTTTCTGTAGCTTAGCTCTAAGATAAGGTTTCCAAGGAAAGTGTCAACCTCGTTGAGCTCGTTTACATAGTATTCAAAGCCGGGGTTTTCAGGATTGTCCTCGTTGCCGTAGACTTTGATTTTAGGATCTTCGCCCTGAAGGATTTTATTGTACTTGCTTTCGGTGGGATATCTACCGTGAGGCTGAACGCTTACGGTGTAAACAAGGTCCTGCGTTTCAGTTGAATCAAGAGAAGCGAGAATGGGGTCGATAAGCATAGCATCCTTTGCCCAGTTTCGTCTGTTGCGAATAACTACAGGTGTGTTTTCAATGGATGTAAATGTGTCAAAGCCGAGATTTGGAAACACCTTGTTTCTGTCATAGAAGGTGCCCTTGTGGTTGTGAATGGCGTGGGCGGTGTAGCCGTAAGACTTGGCGTTGTAAGCCATAGATTCGGCAGTCTGATTCTGCAGTACAGAGAGATATGGGTACTCTGCAATGCCGAAGAATGAAACGTCCATACCCGTAAGAATTTCAAACTCGGTGTTAGCTGTACCTGCGCCTATTGACGGAACGGTAAGCTTGCCGCCGGGAAGATTTTCCTTAAGCATCGAATAAATGGGATGAGGTTCGCTGCTGTACTGATAACCCATAATGTTGTTTACATCGTAGAAGGATTCAAGCTGCAGGAAAATTATGTTGGGTCTGTCAAAATCATTGGGGAAATCGTGAATGTGGGTACCGTCCTCGGGATTTACGGGCATTGAATCGTGCTTTTCCTTGAGGTGGCTGAGGAGCTTTTGCGAATGCTCAAAGGAGAAGGAATAGAAGGGGTATTCAGGAAGAACCGTGTAAGCTTCCACTACCTTTTCGTAAACCATCTGTGTGATGTCCTTTGAGTGAGAAATCTTCTGAATTTCGGGTTTTTCGGTAACTTCTGCAACCGAAACAACCGTATCACGGTGTTCCTTAAAGGTCGCCTTGTCGTAATTTGTAGGCTTTGAAATACCGTTGTCAATAATAGAATAAAGAAAACAGAAGGAAAATCCGTGTTCACGATATTTGTTGGGAAGGTTGTCAAATCTGTCGCTTTTAACAACAGCAGAGGAGTAGAAAATAACGCTGAAAATGGTAATGCCGCACACAATCAAAGCCGACAGGGAGGAGGCGCTGAGAATACCTTTTGTTCTTTTGCACTTGATAAATACCGCCGTGAGAATTGTAAGTATAGCGCTAATTGCGATGATAAGCAATACAATGTCAAGCTTTGAAAGATAAACGGGAATAATGTCGAAAGCCGACTTTAAAACGCGGAAATCCGATGAATTAAAGGGAGTTGTGCGCTGACACATAAGAAAATAGCTAACATATGTAATGATTACCCACACAATAGTGACAAGTGTAAATATAAATGCACGTCTTCTGAACAGATACATAAGCGAAAATGTCGCAAAAACTATGAGAACACCAAGTAAAAACACGTGGGGAGTTTTGACTGCAAGAGACAGGGGCTCAGTAAAGCTGCGTCTCAGTGCGGCTTCAAGAAAAAAGTTTATGATTACCGAAAAAACGCCGAGAAAAATAAGGGAGTGCTTTGTTGTGCAAAGAAATGCATCAAAATCGCAAAGTATTCTTTTGCTGTTGGATTTTATGGTGTTGTATAACAGCTTTGCAAAGTACAGCACGGATGTCAGAAAGAAAACGGTAAATGAGCACAGAAAGCTCAATATTCGTTTACCTGTATGCATAATCTACCTCCTTGTAAATTCGCAAAAAACGGACGCAAGGATTTACCCTCGCGTCCAAATTTAATAGCCTAAATCAAAACTGAAATTCCTTTACGGATGCGTTGGAATTGTCTGTGAGATTTATTCAGCAGCGCTTTCTTCAGCAGCAGGCTCAGCTTGTGCATCGTCCTCAGCAACGGGAGCATCTTCACCTTCTGCAGGTGCTTCTTCACCCTCAGCAACAGGAGCTTCTTCACCATCTACGGGAGCTTCTTCACCTTCAACTTCGGGAGCTTCGGGTTCTACTTCAACCTCTTGGCTGACTTCGGGAACGTCGGGAACTACGGGAGCTGTAGGCTCGGGCTGAATAACATAAAGAACAATAACAAGGATAACAAAGATAACTGCAACTACAGTTGTAAGCTTGTTAAACATAGCGTCAAGAGACTTGCCCTTGTTCTTGCCGAAGAAGGTTTCAGCACCGCCGGCAACTGTACCACCATGTCTGTGATCCTTACTGCTCTGCATAAGAACGGATATCACGAGAAAAACCGCCATTATGATCAATAAAATGCCAATTACTGTTGTCATTGAAAATTCCTCCAAATGAATAATCTTAAATCGTGTATCATATAATCAACACGATGATTATATCACACTTTTTTTGAAAATACAATAGTTTTTTTGATTTTTTTAAAGAAAAACAAAATTTTAATACTTCTTAAATAATTACTGCACAATTGCCTTGGGTTATCAGTCTGAAGCATCGCTGTCAAAATAGTCGCGTAGTACGGAATTTATACAGTCAAAGCCGTATCCGTACCGTGAAAGCTTTGCTTTGAACTTGTTTTGCGAGTTTCTGTCGGAAAAATCCACCCTTGACGTTGCAAGTAGCTTGTCAAGAAGCTCTCGTAAAAGCTCCTCAAAATCAATACTGCATTTTTCTTCCGCCGAGCGTATGTCGGATGAAGAAAAGCCTTTTGCAAAAAGCTCAGCTCTTATTCTGGAAGGACCGTACAGCTTTGAATTTGCAAGGGAGAGGTATTTGCGAAGACAAAGACTCTCATCGTCGGTAAAGCCTCCGACGCGAAGCACCGACAGCGCCTCGTCAATAACTTTGTCAGTATAATCCTTTTCACGCATTTTACGTCTTAGCGCACTTTCGCTTTTGTCGGAAAAGGATAAAAGGTACGTTGCGTACTTTATTGCCGACAGCTTTGAGGAAAGAACGCAGATAAGCTCATCATCGCAATATTCCACGGGAAAATCCTCAGCCGAAAGCTCCGACAGGCCCAATCTTTTTGCATCCGCAAGACTTAAGGTGTATCTTTCGCCTTCATCTGTAAAAAAGGAAAACTCACCGCCGCCTGCCGATACCTTCAAAGATGTAAAAATCATTATGAATCAAATTCTTCCGTGATAAGAATACCCGATTCAGTCACGTTTTCTTCCGATTCGAGCATATCTGCGTTTGCACCGTTCTGCAATTTTTCGCGGATAAGCTTTTCAATTTCACCTGCAAGCGCCTTGTCTGTGTTGAGAAGCTCTCTTACGTTGTCCTTACCTTGAGCAAGTCTTTGCTCGTTGTAATAGAACCAGGAGCCGCTTTTCTGAATAATGTCGAGATTTACGGCAATATCTATAATTTCACTTTCCTTTGAAATACCTTTGCCGTAAAGAATGTCAAATTCCGCAATCTTGAAGGGCGGAGCAACCTTGTTCTTTACAACCTTTACCTTTGTGTGGTTGCCTAAGGATTCGGTGCCGTCTTTGATTGTTTCCGTTCTTCTGATGTCAAGACGGACGGAGGCATAGTACTTAAGAGCATTGCCGCCGGGAGTTGTTTCGGGGTTGCCGTACATAACGCCAACCTTAAGACGAAGCTGGTTGATGAAGATTACAATACAGTTGCTCTTTGCAATTGCGCCCGAAAGCTTACGGAGTGCCTGTGACATAAGTCTTGCCTGAAGACCTACGTGAGCGTCGCCCATTTCTCCGTCAATTTCAGCCTTGGGAACGAGAGCTGCAACCGAGTCAACAACAACAACCTCAACAGCACCCGAACGTACAAGAGCTTCGGTAATTTCAAGAGCCTGTTCTCCATAGTCAGGCTGTGAAACAAGCAGAGAATCAATGTCAACGCCAAGAGCCTTTGCATAAACAGGGTCAAGTGCGTGCTCGGCATCAATAAATGCTGCTTCTCCGCCAAGCTTCTGAATTTCAGCTACGATGTGAAGTGCAACAGTGGTTTTACCTGAGGATTCGGGACCGTAGATTTCTATAATTCTTCCTCTGGGAACACCGCCGATACCAAGTGCAAGGTCAAGGGAAAGGGAGCCTGTTGAAACTGCGCTTACGTTCATATTTGCGTTTTCGCCAAGCTTCATAATTGCACCCTTGCCGTAGCTTTTTTCAATCTGTGCTATTGTGGTGGCAAGCGCTTTTTGCTTGTCGCCCGACTCTATATTCTCGTTCTTTTTCTTTTCTGCCATTTTCTCATTTCCTTTCTTAATGTAAATTTGTTTTACATTTACATTATACAGACAGCGGCACTGCTTTTCAAGCTTTCATCCTCAAAAAAACGTATGTCACTGTCCTTTTAATTACTCTTTGAGTGCGTTTACCGCCGCAGCTGTATCCTGTGCCTTGAAAACCGAAGAGCCTGCAACAATTACATTTGCTCCGTTTTCTGTCAGGGTGCGAACGTTTTCGGGAGTGATGCCACCGTCAACCTCAATTTCCGGATTGATGGAAAGCTGCTCGCACATTGCTTTGACTTGGCTCACCTTGTCAACCGTTTCGGGAATAAGCTTCTGACCGCCAAAGCCGGGTTCTACCGTCATAATAAGAACAAGGTCAAGCTTTTTGATAAAGGGCTCAAGCACAAAGGTGGGAGTGGCGGGCTTTATGGAAACACCCGCTTTTTTGCCGAGAGCGTGAATTATGTCAATAATTTCCTCATGCTTGTTTGTAGCTTCGTAATGGAAGGTGATAATGTCGGCACCGGCAGAAGCAAACTGCTGGATGTAACGCTCAGGCTCAGTTATCATAAGATGCACGTCAAGCACAGCGTCCGTTACCTTTCTTGCCGCCTCTACAACGGGAATTCCAAAGGAAATGTTGGGAACAAATACACCGTCCATAACGTCAAGATGAATGTATTCGGCACCTGCCGAGACAACCTTCTGTATTTCCGCACCCAAGTGCGCAAAATTGCACGCAAGTACGGAAGGAGATAGTTTATTCATTTTAATTACCTCTCAATATAATTGATTGAATACAGATGAATTATACAATATTTTGCCTGTTTTGTCAAGTGTTCGCCACAATATATGGTGTTGTATGCTGTGGCTTTGTGTAAATATGTGCTGTTTATGGTGTATAAAACAGTATAAATATTAACTTTTTTGTATTTTTCGGTAAAATAGTTGCCTCCTGGAAAAAATGATTATAATAAATGTGTATGCATAAAAGTGCATATTATGAAAAGAGGTAATTACCTGTTTTAGATTTTGACACGCGAAACTTTTACTCTTATAAAACAAAAAACTGCCTTCACACGATAAGTAAAGGCAGTAAAAACAAATTTCAATAATTATTTTTTCTTTTCCACGATTTTTTCAAGAACAATAAAGCTTCCCGAGCCAAAGCGCTTGTAAACGGAAATGTATCCGTCCTTGTCGCTTGTTACGTTTTCTTCGGAAACAATCTTGCCGTCCTCGCAAACTGTCAGCTTAAAGGATGTTCCTTCGTCATAGCTGCCGATTTTGATTTTAACGGCAGCGCTAAGATTGCAGGTGATGAAAATGCTGTCGCCGTCAAAGAGAAAACCGTATTCTCTGTCGGCAAAGGAAAGGTTCTTGGCAGAGTACGCGCCTTTGGCTGAAATAGCAGGCTTTACGTAAAGTATTTCGCCGTCGCTGTCAATGCCAAAAAGCTCCTTTGCACCAAGGTGTGCGGCTGAAAGTGCAAATATTTCTTCGCCCTCGGCAGAGTCGTTGCCAAAAGCCTTTGTAAGCTTTGATACGGTGCTTCTTAAAGCCTTGTCGGATTTTGCAACTGACGAAGAGCCGATGTAGTAGTACGCCGAAGAATAGGACTGTCCGCCGTTCATATGATAATCGCCGAATCTGTGTGCAGAATTGTAGGGGAAAGAGCCGTCCTTGTCATACCAGGAGCTGTCAACAACAGTTACCGTGTTGAATAAAGGAAGATTAACATCCTTGTAAACCTTTTCCGATATGGCAGAGTCGGTATTGATTTTTCTTTCGCCGTCAATCCAGGAGTAAATCTTTTCTGTTTTGTCCTTGTCGGCAACACCGCATTCTATTGCAAGAAGGTTGAGAGAAGTGAAGCCTGCATCGTGTACACCGCCGTCGGCGTCAATATAGCCGACGTATCTTCCCAAGCTTTGTGACCAGAATTTGCTGTTTATGGCTTGGGTGTTTTTGGCGGCGATTGTTTTGAAGTGTGCCGATTTTGCTGAATCGTCAAGGCTTTCATAGAGAAGGGCAAGCCCATTTATAGCCTTGTTGAACAGCAGGTTGTTGTATAAATCGAGGTACCCAAAGCGGTGGTTGTGGAAGATGTTTGAGGGTTTTGAGCTATAAAGCCCCTGATTGTCTGTTGTGAGAATGTAAACAAGACCGTCTTCTTCATTATATCTTATACCACCGCCGTTGAGGTCATTTTTGTCGAAATAGTAATCAGATGCCTTTTCAAGCTTTTGCATTACGGTAAGACCCTTTGAAACGTCTTTGTTGCCGTCGGTGGTTGTGTCTGTTTCATAAAGAAACTCGGAAGAAGCGCCGTTTTTGCAAATTTCGCAAGCAGCTATAATAAAGGAAGCATTGGTGTCATAAAGATAGCTGTTTGTAAGAGGGAATTTCATACTTTCCTTGCTTGACCATACGTAGCCGTTGCTAAAAATGGGACAGTCACGTGTTGCTGCTTTGACAAGTGAAGCAGTATCGCTTCCCGAAAACAGCATACTTTCTGCCGCAATATAGAGGTAAGATGGATAAGACAAAGCCTCGGTTAATTCTGCACTTTGGGAGGATATGTAGCTTTGAAGACTGTCAAGTGTTGCAGTTCCCGTAAAGGTATCGGAGGAAGAAATAAATTCCTCAGCCTTTTGCAAAAGTGCGCTGTCAAGAGCCTTGCCCTCAGGTGTGTCATCCTTGTCGTCATTACCTGTAACGGCGGAGATAA